>CAWUNN010000084.1:0-7379 GCA_963923185.1 uncultured Limnohabitans sp.
CTTGGCTGCTGACCCCGGACCTTAAATTGCCTGGGCGCATGCGTTTGAAAGAAAATCGACGAGTTCCTTTCTGGAATGGGCCCATCGAGTGCCGCATGTTCCGATTCGAATTGGGTCGACACGTGGCCGATGGCCGGCAGAAAGCCACCTGACATGCACACCGTTGTGCTCGACACCAACGTCGTGTTGGATCTCTGGGTTTTTGACGACCCACGATTTCAAGGGCTGAGCCAAGCGGTGCAGCATGAGGTGCGCTGGATCGCCACCCTTGAGATGCGCGAAGAATTTGCACGCGTCTTGCACTACGCACACTTGGCACGCATTTGCCAGCAACGCCAATTGCAAGTTGAGCAATTGCTACAACGCTTTGACCAATCGGCACAGATCCTCTCCGTAGCGGCCAAAGCCCCCTACACCTGCAAAGACCCGGATGACCAGAAATTCATCGACCTGGCCGTTGCTCATCAAGCTTCTTTGTACAGCAAGGACAAATGCGTTTTGGCCATGCGCAACCGCCTCGCCCGCCTCAACACCCCCGTCTGCAACGCCTTTAATTGGGGTCAGACCCCAATTTAGCCAAAAAACAACAAATAATTGGGGTCTGACCCCAATTAATCCAAAAGGTCGATGAGGCCTTGGATGGCGTGTTGGGCGCTGGCTTGGCGCACTGCTGCACGGTCGCCGCTGAAGTGACACCCCTGGGTACGGACGAAGGCGGTGTCGGCACCCAAGGTGGGGCCCGCATCGCTGGGGACGGCCCAGGCCATCCACACGGTGCCCACAGGTTTGTCAGGGCTGCCGCCAGTGGGGCCTGCGATGCCTGTGATGGCCACGCTGACTTGGGCGCGTGAGTGGCGCAAAGCACCCAAAGCCATTTCACGAGCCACCTCTTCGCTGACTGCGCCGTGGGTTTCGATCAGAGCCAAATCCACACCCAACGACTCGTGTTTGGCTTCGTTCGAGTAGGTGACCATGCCACGTTCAAACCATTGGCTTGAACCCGCCAAATCGGTGCAGCTGGCCGCCACCATGCCCCCTGTGCAACTCTCTGCTGTGACCAGCATCCATCCGCGTTGTAACAATCTTTGCGCCAATACTTCGATCATCGTGCCACCCCTGTTGCCACTGCCAAAGACAAAACCACCAACGTGCAAAAAGCTGCGACCAAGTCATCGAACATGATGCCCCAGCCGCCGCGCCAACCGTGTCCTTTGAAGCATTGGTCGGCCCAACCCACTGGCCCAGGTTTGGCCATGTCAAATAACCTGAACAAAAGAAATGCACCAAACTGGCCCGTCAAACTGGCGGGCATCCACAACCACAGCACCAGCCAGAAAGCCACCACTTCGTCCCAGACGATCATGCCTGGATCAGCCAAGCCCAACAGGTCCGCGCTGACGCTGCAGGCCCACCATCCCAACAGCAACGAGGCCAAGATGATCCAACCGATTTGCATCGGGCTGAACCAGCTTTGCAAGACCAGATAGGCCGCCCAAGCCCACAGGGTGCCGCTGGTACCCGGTGCAATGGGGCTCAGGCCGCTGCCAAAACCCAGCGCCAACAAATGGGCTGGGTGTTTGAGCAAAGTGACGCGGCTCATCCGGCGAAGTGATCAAAAGAGGCAAAGCGCCGCAACAGCGGTTGGCCTTGTGGATCCAACACCCGCAGCCCAGGTTGCTCGGTGATTTCGCCGATGCAAGTGACAGGCACGCCGCAGTCATGACTGGCTGCGTGAATGCGCTCGCGCATGGCGCGCGGGGCAGTGAATAACAACTCGTAATCGTCGCCTCCAGCCAAGGCCATGTCCAGTCGGCGGTTCCAAGACAGGCTGAGCAAATCATCGCTGGTGGCAGCGCTGCCCTCAAGCCAGCGGGTTTCGATTTGGGCACCGTATCCCGAGCGATTCAGGATGTGGCCCAAATCACCTAGCAAGCCATCGCTGAGGTCAATGGCCGCGTGGGCGATGTCGCGCAATGCCATGCCCAATGCCACTCTGGGGGAGGGGTGTTCCATTCGGGTGCGGCACCTGGCAAAGGCTTCACCAGAGATCTGAAGCTGACCTCGAAACACCTCGAGTGCCATGCGAGCATCACCGACTTGTCCACTGATGTAGATGTCATCCCCTGGCTCCGCCGCCTGTCGAAGCAAGGCTTTGCCTGAAGGGACTTCCCCAAATACTGTGATGCAGATGTTCAAAGGCCCCTGGGTGGTGTCACCACCAATCAATTCACATGAATGGGTTTCAGCTTCTTCATACAAGCCATTTGAAAAGCGTTCGGCCCATTGGGGGTCTGCTCGGGGCAAAGCCAAGGCCAGTGTGAACGCAACAGGTTTGGCGCCACAAGCGGCCAAGTCACTGAGGTTGACGGCCAAGGCCTTGTGTCCCAGCAACTTGGGGTCGACGGTGCTTAAAAAATGACGCCCTTCGACCAGCATGTCGGTCGAGATGGCCCATTGATGACCTGCACTCAGTGCCAACAAAGCGCAATCATCTCCCCCACCCAGCACCGCTCGGCGCGTCGGGCGTTTGAAATAACTGTTGATCAGGTCAAACTCACCCATGATTGTCGCTTTGACTTTGCAGGCAGTCTAACAAAACGTGGGCCATTCGGGGGCCGACAAAGTGGATAATTGCGTCATGAGTTCCACATACCGCATTGCCCCCTCGATTTTGTCGGCCGACTTCGCCCGTTTGGGGCAAGAGGTCCAACACGTCATCGCCGCTGGTGCTGACTGGATCCATTTTGATGTGATGGACAACCACTATGTGCCCAACCTGACTTTCGGTCCCATGGTGTGTCAGGCCCTGAAACCCCATGCCAAAACACCAGACGGGCAAGCGGTGCCCATCGATGTGCACCTGATGGTGCAGCCGGTCGATGCTTTGGCCGCGGCCTTTGCTCAGGCGGGGGCCGACTTGATCAGTTTTCACCCAGATGCCAGCAGTCACGCCCACCGCAGCGTGCAAGCCATCAAAGCCCAAGGCATTCAAGCGGGTGTGGTCTTCAACCCCGCCGAACCTTTGGATGTGCTGGACTGGTTGATCGATGACATCGATCTGATTTTGATCATGAGCGTCAACCCAGGTTTTGGCGGACAAAGCTTCATCGACAGTGCCCTGCGCAAAGTGGAACTTGCGCGTCGGCGCATTGAGCAAAGTGGCCGTGACATTCGTCTGGAAGTAGACGGCGGTATCAAAGCCGACAACATTCGGCGTGTGGCTGACGCAGGGGCCGATACTTTTGTGGCGGGCAGTGCGATTTTTGGTCAGAAAGACTACCGCGCGGTCATTGAAAAAATGCGCCTAGCCTTGTCCTGAAGCTTGCCATGAGCCCGATCCAGGCGGCTTTGATCGATTTGGATGGCACCTTGGTGGATACCTTGGGTGACTTTACCCACGCCCTGAATTTGATGTTGGACGACTTGGATTTGCCGGCCTTGACGGCTGCCCAGGTGCGGATGTACATCGGCAAGGGTTCGGAGCACTTGGTCAAATCGACCCTGGCACACCATGCGGGGACACATGGGGCGCAGCATGTACAGGGGCTTTATGAGCAAGCCTTGCCCATTTATCAATCGCACTATCGGCGTCACAACGGGCAACATGCCCAGGTCTACGACGGCGTGATGCAAGGCCTGTCTGAAATGCGTCGGCGCGGTTGGAAATTGGCCTGTGTCACCAACAAGCCAGCCGAATTTGCGCGCGATTTGCTGCACATCAAAGGGTTGGCCTCTCATTTTGAAATGGTCGTGGGGGGCGACACGCATTTGCGCAAAAAACCCGATCCGATGCCTCTTCAGAAATCGTGCGAGCAATTGGGCACACCTGTCGGGCAGACTTTGATGATCGGCGACTCTGCCATCGATGCTCAAGCGGCTTGGGCTGCTGGTTGCCCCTTGGTGATGGTGACCTATGGATATCACCATCAGGCCCAGTTGGAACAGTTGGGGGCCTTGCAATGCGTCGATCGTTTGGACCACATTTCATTTGATACACTTGTGACATCATGAAATCCATGCCCATGACTTTGACGGTTGCCGCACCGGCAACCCTGCCCGACCGACTGGGGCGGGGAGCATGGTCTTGGCGTCAGCCTGCCTGATTGACACTTCCTTTTTCTAGGGAAAGGCCATTGAAGCCTCTCCATCTGTGCCCAACGTGGGCTACCCTTTGAAATCAATAGGCAGGTTGCGTAGCCAACCTGATCAAGTCCCTTCATCATGATCACAGAACTTGAATTCAAAAGCCTGGCCAGCCAAGGCTACAACCGAATCCCCCTCGTGGCTGAAGCGTTTGCAGATCTTGAAACGCCGCTGTCCTTGTATTTGAAGCTGGCCTATGCCAAAGATGCAGGTCGGCACAGCTTTTTACTGGAGTCCGTGGTGGGCGGAGAGCGTTTTGGCCGCTACAGCTTCATTGGTTTGCCCGCCCGCACCTTGGTGCGCGCCAGTGGCTTTGGTGAGCAGGCCCGCACCGAAGTGGTGATCGACGGCAAGGTGGTGGAGACGGCCAGTGGCAACCCATTGGATTTCATCGCCAGTTACCAGCAACGTTTCAAGGTCGCTTTGCGCCCAGGCATGCCTAGATTTTGTGGGGGTTTGGCTGGCTATTTCGGTTACGACACGGTTCGACACATTGAAAAAAAGTTGGTGCACACTTGCCCGCCCGACACTTTGGGCACCCCAGACATATTGCTCTTGCAATGTGAAGAGCTGGCGGTGATCGACAACCTATCGGGCAAGTTGTATCTGATGGTGTATGCCGACCCTGCTCAGCCCGAGGCCTATGGCCAAGCCAAGCGTCGATTGAGAGAACTCAAAGAACAACTCAGGTACTCGGTCAGTGCCCCCACATTGAAAGCCAGTCAACCGCACCCTGCTGAGCGCGATTTTGCCAAGGCCGACTATTTGGCCGCAGTGGAGCGAGCCCAACGCTTGATCGAAGCAGGAGACTTCATGCAGGTACAGGTGGGGCAGCGCATCAAAAAGCGATACACCGAAAGTCCTCTTTCGCTGTATCGAGCTCTGCGTTCGCTCAATCCCAGTCCCTACATGTACTACTACAACTTTGGTGACTTTCAGGTGGTGGGCGCATCGCCCGAAATTTTGGTGCGCCATGAGCAAACCGATGAAGGCCAAAAAGTCACCATCCGACCGCTGGCTGGGACCCGCCCGCGTGGCGCCACGATTGAAAAGGACAAGGCCACCGAGCAAGAGTTGTTGGCAGATCCCAAAGAGCGCGCTGAACACGTGATGTTGATCGATCTGGCCCGAAACGACATCGGACGCATTGCCAAAATCGGCAGCGTCAAAGTCACCGAAGCGTTTGTGGTGGAGCGCTACAGCCACGTGATGCACATCGTGAGCAATGTCGAAGGGATGTTGCAAGACGGCATGACCAACATGGACGTGTTGAAAGCCACTTTTCCGGCCGGCACGCTGACCGGCGCACCCAAAGTTCACGCCATGGAGCTGATCGATCAACTCGAGCCTGTCAAGCGAGGCATTTATGGCGGCGCTTGTGGTTACATCAGCTATGCCGGAGACATGGATGTGGCAATAGCCATTCGAACGGCCATTGTCAAAGACCAGACTCTGTACGTGCAAGCCGCTGCCGGTGTGGTGGCCGATTCGGTGCCTGAGATGGAGTGGCGCGAGACCGAGCACAAGGCCAGGGCCTTGTTGCGCGCCAGCGAACTGGTTGAAGAGGGTTTGGAGTGAACGCCATGGCAAAGAAGATCAAACTCTTGATGGTGGACAACTACGACTCTTTCACCTACAACATCGTGCAGTACTTTGGCGAACTGGGGGCCAGCGTCGAGGTGCATCGCAACGATGAAATCACCCTGGCTGGCATTGCTGACCGCAAGCCCGATGTGCTGGTGATCTCGCCAGGACCTTGCTCGCCAGCCGAGGCAGGCATCTCAGTGCAAGCCATTCAACATTTTGCGGGCCAGTTGCCCATTTTGGGCGTTTGTTTGGGGCACCAAAGCATCGGTGCGGCATTCGGTGCCAAAATTGTGCGCTCAAGCGAACTGATGCACGGCAAAACCAGCGTGATCACCACCACCCAAGAAGGGGTGTTCCATGGCTTGCCCCAGAGCTTCACCGTCAATCGGTACCACTCGTTGGCGATTGAGCGCGCCACGTGTCCCGCAGAATTGAAGGTGACCGCCTGGACTGAAGATGGTGAAATCATGGGCGTGCGGCATGCACATTTGGCCATCGAGGGCGTACAGTTTCATCCTGAATCCATCTTGACCGAGCACGGGCACGCCATGCTGCAAAATTTTTTGAATACACACCGGGCTTGAGACCATGACACAGCGCCAAATCATCACCCCATCCGAAGCACTGCAACGGACCATTGAACATCGTGAAATTTTTCACGATGAAATGCTGCACTTGATGCGCCTGATCATGAACGGCGAACTCTCGCCGGTGATGACGGCAGCCATCATCACAGGCTTGCGAGTCAAAAAAGAAACCATTGGTGAGATCACCGCCGCCGCACAAGTGATGCGCGAGTTCTCCACCAAAGTACATGTCTCAGATACCCGTCATTTGGTGGACATCGTGGGCACGGGAGGGGATGGTTCACACACATTCAACATCTCAACTTGTTCGATGTTCGTGGCCGCTGCAGCAGGCGCCAAAACCGCCAAACATGGCGGGCGCAGCGTCAGCAGCAAAAGTGGCAGTGCCGACGTGCTGGAGGCGTTGGGAGCCAACATCAACTTGTCTGCAGATCAAATTGCGCGATGCATCGAGCAAACGGGAATCGGATTCATGTTTGCCCCCAATCACCATCCGGCCATGAAGAATGTCGCCCCCGTGCGCAAAGAATTGGGCGTGCGCACCCTGTTCAACATTTTGGGTCCTTTGACCAATCCGGCTGGTGCACCTCACATTTTGATGGGTGTCTTCCATTCGGATCTGGTGGGCATTCAAGTTCGCGCCTTGCACCGACTGGGGGCTGAGCATGCTTTGGTCGTTTATGGCCGTGATGGCATGGATGAAGTCAGTCTGGGTGCTGCCACTTTGGTGGGCGAGTTAAAAAATGGCGAGATCACCGAATACGAAATCCACCCTGAAGACTTTGGCTTGACCATGTCCAGCAACAGAGCGCTGCGGGTCGACACACCTGAGCAATCTTGCGCCATGTTGATGGGCGTGCTCAACAACGAGGCGGGCGCAGCCCGGGACATTGTCATTTTCAATGCCGGTGTGGCCTTGTATGCTGCCAATGTCAGTGCCAACATCGAGGACGGAATCCAGCGTGCACGCCAAGCCATCGAGTCCGGCGCAGCCCTGAGCCGATTGCAACAATTCATTGCATACACCAAGGCCGCCGCATGAGTGACATTTTGCAAAAAATT
>CAWUNN010000085.1:0-7348 GCA_963923185.1 uncultured Limnohabitans sp.
GGGGTGGGCCAGGTGGTGGGTGTTCGCATGTGTTTGGTCACCAGCAGCCTCTTGCCGGTGGGGGTGCGCACCAGCGCCCCAGTGGATTGTCTGGACAATGCTTTGGCCGATTCTGGGTATGAATGGCGGGTCTGGACTCGGGTCTGGTCGATGCGGGTGGGCATGCCATGAAACCCAAAGGCTGGGCTTTAGCGGGTGTGGTGATGGTCTGCGCCTTGATGTCGGCCGCCTGCTTGGGCGTTTGGTTGGATTTGGCCTCTGTGGCCAGCGCCACCGCTCAGCGTCAATGGCTGTTTCAAGCCCAAGCCGCTGCCGAAGCGCTGATCCGACAAACCCAATCGGTCTGGTCGTTGGCTGCGCCTGCACCCATCACAGGCTGTCAAAAGGGTCGTTGTGCATGGCAAGGTGCGGCCGGTCTGGCCCGTGCCTTTTGGTCACCGCTTGGTTCTGTGGCTGGCACTTGGGGCACATGGAGTGGCTCTGCTTTGCCCGCAGGTTGGCCCACCCTACCCGGCAGCCAACTGTGGGTTTGGCTTGAAACCACACCCAGCCCTGATGGCACGCTGGTGCGCATCACGGCCTGGATACAAGGCCCTGCGAGCAGTCAAAGCACAGTGATGCAAGCCATATGGCTGAGCAGCACTGGCGCCAGCGCCAGCCATTGGATCAGTTGGCGCGAGGTGATGCCATGACTCGATCAGGCGTCAGCAGACCATTCGGCTTGAGCCTTCTAGAGTGCTTGATGGCCGTATCCATCCTGGGCATTTTGATGGTCTTGGCCGTGCCGCTGCAAACCGCGGTGACGCAACGCTTGCAAAGGGGTCAAGGCCGCACCGCTTTGGCTCAGGCCAGTTGGTGGATGGAGCGCCAAGCCGCCTTGTTGGGCAACTATCCCACGGTGTTGCCCGACAGTGCTTGGTGGCAAGATGGACTGCACTACACCCTCAGCCTGAGCTCGACCCAAACCAGTTATGTGTTGACCGCTCAGCCTCAGGGTGCGCAAGCCTTGGATGCCTGTGGCAGTCTGTGGCTGAACAACTTGGGGCAGCGCGGCGCCAGCGGCAGCGACAAGTCTTGCTGCCTGTTCGGGTCTGTGGCCACAGGCTTGGCGGATAATCCCCAGCATGTCGCAACAAGACCTGTCCATTGCCCTGATGCAGCGCGCCCTGGCACTGGCCGAACAAGCCATGTACTGGACATCGCCCAACCCTCGGGTGGGCTGCGTGATCTCTGATGCCCAGGGCCGGGTGTTGGGTGAAGGACATACACAGCCGGCAGGCCTTGCCCATGCCGAAATCATGGCACTGAACCATGCCCAGGCACAGGGGCACGATGTGCGCGGCGCCACTGCCTATGTCACGCTAGAGCCTTGCGCACACCACGGTCGAACCGGCCCATGTTGCGTGGCCTTGGCCCAGGCCGGCATCGCCCGGGTGGTGGTGGCCATGGCCGACCCCAACCCCCAAGTCAGCGGTGCTGGTTTGGCCCACTTGCGCCAGCATGGCGTGCAAGTCGAGTTGGGGCTGCTGGCCGAGCAAGCACATGAACTCAACATCGGCTTTTTTCAACGCATGAGCACAGGCAAACCATGGGTGCGCATGAAACTGGCCGCATCGCTGGATGGTCAAACCGCCTTGAACAACGGCCAAAGCCAATGGATCACCAGCCTGGCCGCTCGTGCCGACGGCCACACCTGGCGCGCCCGTGCTTGTGCGGTGCTCACAGGCATTGGCACCGTCTTGGAAGACGACCCCAGCTTGGATGTGCGACATGTGGCCACGCCACGTCAGCCCACTTTGGTGTTGGTCGACTCGCGCCTGCAAACGCCAAGCTCTGCTCGACTGTGGCAACCCAAGCGACCGATTTGGATTTATGGTGGTCAGGCCGCAGAGCATGACATCGAGCGATTGAATCAATTGGGCGCCCAAGTCACCTGCTTGCCCAATGCGGCGGGCAAGGTGGATTTGGCCGGCTTGCTGTCCGATTTGGGCCAGCGCGAAATCAATGAATTGCACCTGGAGGCTGGTGCAGCGCTCAATGGTTCTTGGCTGGCTGCCGGTTTGGTGGACGAATTGCTGATTTATTTGGCCCCAACCCTGTTGGGAGAGGGACGTGGCATGGCCCGACTGGGCCCTTTTGAGGACTTGAAGCAGGCTTTGGGTTGGCGTTGGGTGAACACCACCCCCGTGGGCGATGACCTCAGGCTGATCGCGCGCCGCGCCTGAGGGCTACAATACAGGGATGTTCACCGGAATCATCACCGGCGTGGGGCGCATCGTCGCCGTACACGACCTGGGTCGCTCTTTGGATCACGGCAAACGTCTCACCTTGCAGGCGCCTGCCGGGTATCTGGATGACGTGGGCTTAGGCGACAGCATCGCCATCAATGGCGCCTGCATGACCGTCACCCAGTTGGACCTGACGCAACACCAATTTGGCATCGACATCTCGGCCGAATCGCTGGCCCGCACCAGTGGTCTGGACCGAGCGGGGGCCGTCAACCTTGAAAAAGCCTTGCGTGCCCACGATCGACTGGGCGGTCACATCGTCTCGGGCCATGTCGATGGTTTGGGCCAAGTCAGCCATTTTGCGCCCTTGGGTGAGAGTTGGCAGTTGCGCATTCAGGCCCCCAAAGCGTTGGCCCGCTACCTGGCCTACAAAGGCTCGGTCACCATCAACGGTGTGAGCCTGACCGTCAACCAAGTCATCGACAACCCCCATGGGTGCGAGATCAGCATCAATCTGATTCCACATACCGTCACCCACACCGCCTTGGCTGAACTGCAAGCCGGCGATCAAGTGAACCTTGAAATCGACACTGTGGCCCGCTATGTCGAGCGCATGCTGGGTGCGGGTCTGAATTTGAAAGCCTCCTCATGATTGCGAAATCCCCCGTGGCCATCTCTGATGTCCAAGACATCGTGGCCGACATCCAAGCCGGTCGCATGGTCATTTTGGTGGACGAAGAAGACCGTGAGAACGAAGGCGATTTGGTCATGGCGGCACAGCACGTCACGCCCGAGGCCATCAATTTCATGGCCCGTTTTGGGCGTGGCTTGATTTGTTTGACCTTGACCCGTGAGCGCTGCCAATATCTGAACCTGCCGCCCATGGCCACGCGCAACGGCACCGTGTACAGCACCGCTTTCACGGTCTCGATCGAAGCCGCCCAAGGGGTCACCACCGGCATCTCGGCGGCCGATCGGGCCCGCACCATCCAAGTGGCCGTGGACCCCCAAAGCCAACCCTCTGACTTGGTCCAACCTGGACACGTGTTTCCGTTGCAAGCCGTCGATGGTGGCGTGCTGATGCGCGCCGGTCACACCGAAGCCGGTTGCGATTTGGCCGCCATGGCAGGTTGCAGCCCTGCTGCCGTGATCTGCGAGATCATGAAAGACGACGGCACCATGGCCCGGCTGCCTGATTTGCAAGTCTTTGCCGCCGAGCATGGCCTGAAAATCGGCACCATCGCCGATTTGATTGCTTACCGAAGCCGCAACGAATCTTTGGTGCAAAAGATCGGTACCAAATCGATCCAGACTGCTTATGGCGAATTCACCGCACACGCCTACCGCGATGTGCCCAGCCAGGGCGTGCACCTGGCCTTGGTCAAGGGCCAACCGGCCGGTCAAGACGTGGTGCCCGTTCGCGTCCACGAGCCTTTGTCGGTGTTGGACACCCTTGAGGTGGGGCGCACCATGCACTCTTGGAGCTTGGATGCCGCTTTGGCCTATGTGGCTCAGCAAGAATGCGGCGTGGTGGTGTTGCTCAATTGCGGTGAAAGCGCACAACAACTGATGGCGCAGTTTGAAGGCACGGCACGCGCCTCGCACGCGCCTGAGCGCGGCACCATGGACTTGCGCAGTTATGGTGTGGGCGCGCAAATTTTGCGCGATTGCGGCGTTCATCGCATGAAGCTGTTGGGCAGCCCGAGACGATTGCCCAGCATGACGGGCTACGGCCTTGAAATCGAGGGCCATGTGGCCC
Organism: uncultured Limnohabitans sp.; assembly: GCA_963923185.1. GTDB lineage: Bacteria > Pseudomonadota > Gammaproteobacteria > Burkholderiales > Burkholderiaceae_C > Limnohabitans. The sequence continues at coordinate 3,988 of CAWUNN010000085.1, forward strand.
AACAATGACCCATGTTCACTCCCACACAAAGCCCCACCACACTCAACGGCAAAGGCCTGCGCATTGGCATCGTGCAAGCCCGCTTCAACGAATCCATCACCCAAGCTTTGCTCAAAGCCTGCACCGACGAATTGCTGGCCATGGGCGTGCATGCCGATGACATCGTCCATGTGAGCGTGCCTGGTGCGTTGGAAGTTCCGCTGGCCTTGCAAGACTTGGCCCAGCAAGAAGACCCTCCATTTCAGGCCTTGGTGGCCTTGGGCTGCATCATCCGTGGCGAGACCTACCACTTTGAACTGGTGGCCAACGAGTCCGGCGCTGGTGTGACCCGCGTCGGGCTTGATTACCACATCCCCATCGCCAATGCGGTGTTGACCACCGAAGACGAGGCCCAAGCGGTGGCACGCCAACACGACAAGGGTCGCGATGCGGCCCGAGTGGCCGTTGAGATGGCCCGCTTGCTCGAGGCCCACGCATGAGCGAATCAGCCCCAACTCAGGCACCTCGCAAGAGCGTGCGCAACGCCCGCAGCCGTGCCCGAGAATTTGCGCTGCAAGGCTTGTACCAGGTTCAAGTGGGCCAACAGGCTTTGGAACAAATCGATGGGTTCACCCGAGCGCTGGTGGGTTTCAACAAAGCCGATTCGGTGCATTACGACGCTTTGTTGCAGGGTTGCGCTGAGCAACGCAGCGAACTCGATGCCCTGATCACCCCACTGCTGGATCGCCCGATCAGTGAGATATCGCCCATTGAGCACGCCCTGATGTGGATGGGCACTTATGAGTTCAAACATTGCCTGGATGTCCCTTGGCGGGTCACCTTGAACGAATGCATTGAACTGGCCAAACAGTTTGGTGGCACCGACGGTCACAAGTATGTGAACGCGGTCTTGCATGCCTTGGCCCAACAACTTCGCACGCTGGAATTCAACGCCGATCGCAAGTCGCACTGACACCCACATGCGCATCGCCCAAAGAGCCCAACGCATCGAACCTTTCCATGTGATGGAAGTGGCCAAAGCGGCCCGTGAGTTGGCGCGTCAAAACGACCCAGGTCGCCCCCCGATGCTGTACCTCAACATCGGAGAGCCCGACTTCACGGCGGCCCCCCGGGTGGTCGAAGCGGCTCAACGGGTGCTGCAAGATGGGCGCACCCAATACCTGCCTGCTTTGGGACTGGATGCATTGCGCCAGCGTCTGAGCCAATGGTATGCCGATCGATGGGGGCTGCAAGTGCCCGCGCGCCGAATTGTCATCACCGCCGGCGCTTCGGCGGCTTTGCAATTGGCTTGTTTGGCCCTCATTGAAGAGGGCGACGAAGTGTTGATGCCAGACCCCAGCTATCCCTGCAATCGGCAATTTGTGCAAGCCGCCGATGGGCGCGCGGTGTTGCTGCCTTGCTCGGCCAGTCAGCGTTTTCAGTTGTGCGCCGATCAGGTTCTCGAGCATTGGGGTCCGCAGACCCGCGGGGTGCTGCTGGCCTCACCCTCGAACCCCACTGGCACCTCGATGGCCAGCGATGAGTTGGCCCGGGTCCACGAGGTGGTCAGTCAAAGAGGCGGCTTCACCCTGGTCGACGAGATCTATCTGGGCCTGAGCTTTGACAAGGCCTATGGGCAAAGCGCTTTGACCCACAGCGAGGACATCATCAGCATCAACAGTTTCTCCAAATACTTCAACATGACCGGCTGGCGACTGGGCTGGTTGGTGGTGCCCGAGCGATTGGTCGATGTGATCGAGCGGTTGACGCAAAACCTGTACATCTGCGCTAACGCGATTGCCCAACAAGCTGCCCTGGCCTGCTTTGAGGCCGACAGCCTGGCCTTGTTTGAAGCGCGCCGAGCCATTTTTCAGCAACGCCGTGATGCGTTTGTTCCAGCGCTGAACCAAGCGGGCCTGCATGTCCCAGTGATGCCTGATGGCGCTTTTTATGCCTGGGCCGATGCCACGGCTTTGTGTCAACGCCTGGGTTTGTCGGGCTCTTGGGAGTTGGCTTTCGCCCTGATGGACCGAGTGGGCATTGCCGCCACCCCAGGGCGCGATTTTGGGGTGCACGACAACGACCGCCACATTCGCTTTTCGACCGCCAACTCCACCGAGCAATTGCAAATGGCTGCCAACCGTTTGCGCCAACTGTGGGAGAACGCATGAGTTTTGAGTGGCCCGTGCGCGTGTACTGGGAAGACACCGATGCCGGTGGCATTGTGTTTTATGCCAATTACCTCAAGTTCTTTGAGCGCGCGCGCACCGAATGGTTGCGCAGCTTGGGGGTTGAGCAGCAGGCCTTGCGGGCGCAAACCGGCGGCATGTTTGTGGTCAGCGACACCCAAGTCAAATATTTGCGCCCTGCCATCTTGGACGACGTGCTGCGCGTGACCGCTGATCTGACACAATCAGGCAGAGCCAGTTTGGTGATCCAGCAGCAGGCCTGGCGCCGCAATCCTGGCACCTCCCATGAGACCTTGCTTTGCGAGGGCCAAATCCGCATCGGCTGGGTCAATGCCCACAGCATGCAACCCGAACGTATTCCTTCAGCCATTTTGGAGCGACTGTCATGAGCCAAGACCTCAACATCCTCAACCTGTTCCTCCATGCCAGTTGGGTGGTCAAAATCGTGGTGCTGATGCTCTTGACGGTGTCCATCGTGAGCTGGGCATCGATTTTCAAGAAAATCATCGCCTTGAAAAAAGTCAACTCACTCAACGACGACTTTGAACGCGACTTTTGGTCTGGCAAAACCTTGAACGAGTTGTTTGCTGCAGCCAGTCAAAATGCCCGGCTGGCTGGGCCCATGGAGCGCATATTTGCCAGTGGCATGCGCGAGCATCAAAAATTGCGCGAGCGCCGCATCAGCGACCCGCAGGCTTTGATGGAGGGCGCACGGCGTGCCATGCGCGCCAGCTTTCACCGTGAAATGGACGAGGTCGAGTCCAATCTCTCGCTGTTGGCCTCAGTCGGCTCGGTGTCCCCATATGTCGGTTTGTTTGGCACCGTTTGGGGCATCATGCATGCCTTCACCGGTTTGGCCGACTTGCAGCAAGTGACCTTGGGCAAAGTGGCCCCGGGCATCGCAGAGGCCCTGGTGGCCACCGCCATCGGCCTGTTTGCGGCCATCCCGGCGGTGTTGGCGTACAACCGATTTGCCCGCGACATCGACCGGGTCTCGATCAAACTGGAAACCTTCATCGAAGAGTTCTCCAATATTTTGCAGCGCAACTTGGCTGCCCACTCCACATCGGGTCATTGAGGTCTCACCATGGCTGCCATTGCATCCAGAAAAGGAAGTCGCCGTCGCACCATGAACGACATCAACATGGTGCCCTTCATCGATGTGATGTTGGTGCTGTTGATCATCTTCATGG
>CAWUNN010000086.1:0-7300 GCA_963923185.1 uncultured Limnohabitans sp.
GTGCCCTTCGTCACCGGGCAATACTCGACCGCCACGGTCTCGGGGGCGATCAATCCATTTCAAACCGTTGAACGCAAAGACGTGGGCCTGACCCTGCGGGTCAAGCCCCAGATCAGCGAGACGGGCACCGTGAAAATGACCATCTACCAAGAGGTCTCCAGCGTGGTGGCCAACTCGATTGGCAGCAGCACTGGATTGATCACCAACAAACGCTCGATCGAATCCAACGTGTTGGTCGAAGATGGCCAAGTGGTGGTCTTGGGTGGATTGCTGTCTGATGAATACACCGGTGAAAGCGACCAAGTGCCAGGCCTGGGCAATTTGCCGATTTTGGGCAACTTGTTTCGCAACGAAAACCGCACCCGCAACAAAACCAATTTGATGGTGTTTTTGCGCCCTGTGGTGCTGCGCGACAGCCTGGCGACCGAAGGCGCCTCGAGTGAGCGTTATCGTCAGATGCTGGACTTGCAACGTCAATCGCACCTGCCTGCCATCGGTCCGATGACGGTTGAAAACAGCTTGACCTTGCCCGCTTTGCCGGAGCGCAAGCCTTGAGCACTCGCCATCCCCTGCCCTACGCCTTTGCTCGCAGCCAACAGCTGCTGCTGGAGTGCACGGGTTTGGGCCATCATTTGTACTTTGCTGGACAGCCCGACCCTGGGCCTTGGTCTGAGGTGATGCGTTGGGCCGCATCAGAAGGCTTTGTGCCACAGCCCCAACAATTGGAAGCTCAGTTGCTGGCGCAACGCATCAGCCAGGCCTACGCCCACAGCGACACCACCGCTGCGCGGGTGGCCAGCGAAGTCGAAAACGATGCCGATCTGAGTCGTTTGCTGCAAGAGTTGCCGGCCGTCGAAGACCTGCTCGAGTCCTCCGATGACGCACCCATCATCCGATTGCTGAACGCTTTGCTCAGTCAAGCCGCACGCGAAGGGGCCAGTGACATTCACATCGAAGCCTACGAGCGTCACTCCAGCGTGCGCCTGCGCGTCGATGGCGTGCTGCGCGAAGTGGCGCAACCCCATCGGGCCTTGCATGCGGCGCTGATTTCGCGCTTGAAAATCATGGCCGAGCTCGACATTGCCGAAAAGCGCTTGCCGCAAGACGGCCGCATTTCTTTGCGTTTAGGTCAGCGTGCCATTGACATTCGGGTATCGACTTTGCCCAACGCCCACGGTGAGCGCGCGGTGCTGCGCTTGTTGGACAAAAGCGCCACCCGTCTGAGCTTGCAAGACTTGGGCATGACGGGCGAGACCCTCAAGCGCTGGCTGAGCCAATTGCAACAACCGCATGGCATTTTGCTGGTCACCGGACCCACCGGATCTGGCAAAAGCACCACGCTGTATGCGGCCTTGCAAGAACTGGACTCGCAAGAGGTCAATATTTTGACCGTTGAAGACCCCATCGAGTACGAATTGCCTGGCGTGGGACAAACACAGGTCAACCCCCGCATCGATCTGGATTTTGCAAGGGCCTTGCGAGCCATTTTGCGGCAAGACCCCGACGTGATCATGATCGGCGAGATCCGCGACCAAGAGACGGCCCAAATTGCCATTCAAGCCTCGCTCACAGGTCACTTGGTGCTGGCGACTTTGCACACCAATGATGCACCCAGTGCGGTGACACGCTTGCTGGACATGGGGGTCGAGCCGTTTTTGCTCAGCTCTTCACTGTTGGGGGTGTTGGCGCAGCGTTTGGTGCGCAGGCTGTGTTCACATTGTCACGGCCAAGGTTGTGAGCATTGTCATCAGACGGGCCACCAGGGCAGAACGGGCATTTTTGAATTGATGCTGACCCATGATGCGATGCGCGAGTTGATCCATCAACATGCCTCCGAGGCCGACATTCGCAATCAAGCGCTGGCCCATGGCATGGTGCCCATGCGAGAAGATGGCCAACGCTTGGTTGAACAAGGCGTGATCAGTCAAGGTGAGCTGATCCGCGCCACCCGCGACTGACCCCCCATGCCGGCCTATCAATATCAGGCTTTGGACGCGCACGGTGGCACCACCCGTGGTTTGCTCGAGTCGGACAACGATCGCAGTGCCAAACAAGTCTTGCGTCAGCAAGGACTGATTCCGTTGTCGGTGGTGCAAGTGGGCATGGTGGCCGATCAAACCCCTTGGTGGAAGCGACCCATTTACCTCTCTCAAGTGATGGGCACCGAAGCCCTGGTGACCTTCACCCGGCAACTCTCGGGTTTGATGCAAGCTGGCTTGACGCTGGAGCGGGCCCTGAGCGCGCTGATGGAGGACGTGCCCCCGCGTCAATCGGCGCTGATTGCGGCCTTGCGAGCCGAAGTCAACGCCGGTCACAGCTTGGCGCAAGCCATGCAACAGCAAGGCGACGAATTTCCTCAGGTCTACCAAGCGGTGATTGCCGCGGGCGAGCAAAGCGGCCAATTTGGTCACATCTTACAGCGGCTGGCCGACGATCTTGAGGCCGATCACCAACTGAAACAAAAGGTGTTGTCGGCCATTTTGTATCCGGCCATCGTGTCGATGGTGGCCTTGTTGATCGTGCTGTTTTTGTTGGGCACGGTGGTCCCCCAAATTGCCCAAGTGTTTGTCAACAACCAGCAAACCTTGCCCGGCCTGACGCGCTTGATGCTTTCGCTATCGGCCTTGGTGCAAAGCCTGGGCTGGCCAGCGCTGGGGCTGCTGGTGCTGGGCGGCTGGGCAGCACACCGGGCCTTGCGCAGACCGACTCTGCGCAAGCGATGGGATCAAACATGGTTGCGATTGCCTTTGTTGGGGCCGTGGCTGCGCAACTACCATGCAGCCCGACTGGCGAGCACCTTGGCATCATTGGTGGGTGCTGGGGTGCCCATCTTGAAGGCCTTGTCTTCAGCGGCTGCCACGGTGTCTAATCTGGCCTTGCGCGCTGACCTGGAACAGGCCGCCGAATTGGTGCGCGAAGGCGCACCCTTGGCCGTGGCCCTGAGCCATCAGGGGCATTGGCCCAGATTGCTGGCCATGTTCATTCGATTGGGCGAGCAAAGCGGGCAATTGCCTTTGATGCTCAGTCAGGTCGCCCATCAACTGCGTGAGCAAGTGCAACGGCGCAGCCTGCAATGGGCCACGGTGCTGGAGCCGGTCTTGATTTTGATGATGGGCGGCTTGGTGATGCTGATCGTGCTGTCGGTCATGCTGCCCATCTTAGAGCTCAATCAATTGGTGAGGTGAACATGGCGCTCAACCTGGAAGATCAACTGGTGGTGGCCATTTCTTCTCGTGCGCTGTTTGATTTTGAAGAAGAAAATCAGGTGTTTGAGAGCGCCGATGACCATGCCTACATGAAGTTGCAATTGCAACGTTTGGATGTCCCAGCCAAGCCTGGCGTGGCTTTTTCTTTGGTCAAAAAACTGCTGGCTTTCAACCGACCCCAGCAGCATCACATCGAGGTGGTGATTTTGTCGCGCAACGACCCGGTGAGTGGCATGCGTGTGTTTCGCTCTGCCCACCATTACGGCTTGCCCATTGTGCGTGGCACCTTCACCCGAGGCAGATCACCTTGGCAATACCTCAGGCCCTTGCGCGCCAATTTGTTTTTGTCGGCACACTTGCCCGATGTGCGTGACGCACTCGATGCCGGCGTGCCTGCGGCACAGGTCTACCCCCAAGCCGCCCATGCCTCTGAGGGGCACCCTCATGAGGTTCGCATTGCATTTGACGGTGATGCGGTGCTGTTCTCTGACGAGGCCGAACAGGTCTTTCAGGCCCAAGGGCTGAATGCCTTTCAAGAACACGAACGTGCCCATGCGCGACTGCCCTTGTCAGCAGGCCCGTTCAAGCCCTTGCTCGAATCTTTGCACCGCTTGCAAAGTGCAGGGACCGATGCCATGCGCATCCGAACGGCCCTGGTCACTGCGCGCAGCGCACCTGCCCACGAACGGGCCATCCGCACACTGATGGATTGGGACGTGCAGGTCGACGAGGCCATGTTTTTAGGGGGGCTGGACAAAGGTGAGTTTTTGCGCGAGTTCGAGCCCGATTTCTTCTTTGACGATCAAACCGGTCACATTGAATCGGCGGCTCGCCATGTGCCGGCTGGACACGTGGCCAGCGGTGTCAGCAACACCTCACGGTCAACGCCTCAAGCCTGACCCTCACGCCAACGCTGCCAACCGGCTGCGCGCAATTGGCAGGCGGGGCAAGCACCGCAGCCCCAACCCCAATCGTGGCGATGTTCACGATCACCGGTGTAACAGGTGTGGCTGTGCTCGATGATCAAATGGACCAAGGCATCACCACCCAGCGCGTGCGCCATCTCCCAAGTCTGTGCCTTGTCGATCCACATCAAGGGGGTTTCAATCAAAATGCGACGATCCATGCCCAAAGACAGCGCCAGTTGCATGGCTTTCATGGTGTCGTCGCGACAATCGGGATACCCCGAAAAATCGGTTTCACACACGCCGGTGACCAGCACACGCAAATCGCGTCGATAGGCCAAGGCCGCAGCCAAAGTCAAGAACAGCAAATTGCGGCCTGGCACAAAGGTGTTGGGCAGACCCGATTCGGACATCTGAAACGCCATGTCGCGCGTCAGCGATGTTTCGCTGACCTGCCCCAGCACACCCAGATCCAGCACATGGTCTTGGCCTAAGCGTTCGCGCGCCTGGGGCATCACCTCGGCGATGCGTTGCAAGACCTCCAGCCGGGCATTCATCTCGACATGGTGACGCTGGCCATAGTCAAAACCCAAAGTCTCCACACGCGGATAACGCTTCAAAGCATGGGCCAAACAAGTGGTCGAGTCTTGCCCGCCCGAGAACAGTACCAAAGCACTTTGGTGAAAATCAGTCATGCGAGACCTGCGGCAAGCGGGCCCGGCGGCTCTCGCGTCGGGCGATCCAGATGGTGGACGAGGCGATCACCACGGCACCCAGCAAGGTGGCCGAGCTGGGCAAATCAGAAAATACCAACCAGCCCAGCAGACTGGACCAAATCAGATCTAAAAATCTCAGCGACTGGGTGGCCGAAATGTCGGTGACCTTGAAAGCCTGGGTCATGCAGTAGTGACCCAATGAGCCCAACAGGCCTGCGACACCAAAGCCCAGCCATTGCCACAAAGTGGGGGCTTGCCAAAAGTAAATGGCCAAAGGCATGGCAAACAGACTGACGGTCAACGATTGCCAAAACACAATGACATGGGGTTTTTCGGTTTGGGTCAAGGCCTTGGTGATCAGAAAAGAGATCGCAAACATCGGCGAGGACGACAGCATGATCAGGGTGTACAGGCCATCGCTGCCGCCCAATTTAGGCGCAACGATGATCAGCACCCCTGAAAAACCCACCACCGCCGCCACCCAGCGATCGGCTCTCATGCGCTCTTTCAAAAACCAGGTCGCGCCCAACATGATGAAGATGGGACCGGTAAAGCCCAGCGCCGTCATGTCGGCCAAACCAATGTGCGGCAAGGCTGTGAACCACAGCAACAAACCCAAGGTGTGCACACCACCGCGCCAGAACTGGCCTTTGACATTGACCGGGATCAATCCGGCCACACCATAGCGCAGCAGGGGCAGCATGACCAACATGCCAAACAGGTAGCGCAAAAACAAAGATTGATAAACATTCAGGTTCAGGGTAATGCTGCGCACCACGGTGTTCAAGGTGCACAACAAAATGCCCGACACCACGGCCCACATCAGGCCTTGCACCGCATGGGTCTGGCCGCTCCAAACGCGCAGCCTGAAGTGACGCCAGCGTTTGAGCCAAGTGGGATGTGATGGATGCATTGAAGGGTATTTTAGGCAGATGAGCAATCTGTGCCAGAGCGAGGTGACGCCTTTGCTCAGCGTAAAATCCCTACAAAATTGAAAGGGATGATCCATGTGCGGGATCGTAGGCGCTGCCGCCAGGCAAGATGTGGTATCGGTGTTGGTCCAAGGCTTGCAACGGCTGGAATACCGTGGCTATGACTCTTGTGGCATTGCGGTGCACAATGACAGTTTGCCAGGCTTGGGACACGGCTTGCGCCGTGCCCGCAGCACCGACCGGGTGTCTGAGCTGATGACCCAAGTCCACCACGATCAGATCGTCAGCGCCACAGGCATTGCCCACACCCGTTGGGCCACCCACGGCGCGCCGGCCGTTCACAATGCCCACCCTCACTTCAGCCCTGGGCCAGGTCGCTTGCCACAGTCCTCTGAGGCCAGGGTGGCGCTGGTGCACAACGGCATCATTGAAAACCATGAATCCCTGCGCGAGCAGCTGCAAGCCCAGGGTTATGAGTTTCACAGCCAAACCGACACCGAGGTGATTGCCCACCTGATCGACAGCTTGTACCAAGGTGATCTGCGCCAGGCGGTTCAACAGGCCTGTCGTCAATTGCACGGGGCTTATGCGATCGCGGTGATTCACCACGATGAGCCGCACCGGGTGGTGGGCGCACGCGCCGGCTCGCCCCTGATTTTGGGTGTGGGGCCCGCCCAGCGCTACCTGGCCAGTGACGCCATGGCCTTGGCTGGGGTGACCGATCAAATCGTCTATCTCGAAGAAGGCGATGTGGTGGATTTAACGCCAGAGGCCCATCAGGTATTTGATCGCCAGGGTGCAGTGGTTGCGCGCAGCGTTCGCACCGTGGTGGCCCACAGTGGCGCGGCCGAACTGGGACCGTACCGCCACTACATGCAAAAAGAAATTTTTGAGCAACCCGGCGCGGTGGCCGACACCTTAAGTGGCATTGAAGGCATCGACCCAGACCTGTTTGGTCCCCAGGCGCAAACGGTGCTGGAACAAATCGACCGGGTGTTGATCTTGGCGTGTGGCACCAGTTACTACAGCGGTTGCGTGGCCCAGTACTGGCTCGAATCCATGGCCCAAATTCCATGCCGCGTTGAAGTCGCCAGCGAATACCGCTACCGCGAATCGGTACCCGACCCCAAGACCTTGGTGGTCACCATCAGCCAGTCGGGCGAGACCGCCGACACCTTGGCCGCCTTGCGACACGCCCAAAGCCTGGGCATGCCGCACAGCCTGACCATTTGCAACGTGGCCACCAGCGCCATGGTGCGCGAATGCGAGTTGGCCTATGTCACCCGTGCCGGTGTCGAGATTGGGGTGGCCTCGACCAAGGCCTTCACCACCCAGCTGGCAGGTTTGTTCTTGTTGACGCTGACGTTGATGAAGCTGCGCGGCAAACTGCCACCTGAGCAAGAAGCACAGCACCTGCGCGAGCTGCGCCACCTGCCAGCTGCCATGCAGTCGGTGCTGGCCCTAGAGCCGCAGGTGATCGCCTGGGCACAAGAATTTGCCAGCAAAGAAAACGCGCTGTTCTTGGGGCGTGGCACGCACTA
>CAWUNN010000087.1:0-7278 GCA_963923185.1 uncultured Limnohabitans sp.
TCGATCACAAACGCCACCGCACCCCTGGATTTGGCGTAGCTCATCATGATCTCGCCCACCAGCGCGCGGCCCGTGTCGCCGTCGCCATCGACCACCAGCACGTCACCAGGCAACAAGGTGGACAGCGCCTTGTGAATCATCAGGTTGTCGCCGCCGCGCACCCGCACCGTCACCGCTTGACCGCAAGCCATCAACACCGAACGGTGAACCGGGCGCAAATCAGAGCTGCCAATCAAACGCCCGCCCATGATGTCGCTCACGATCGAGGTGGCAAACCCGCTCATGGCCTGCACCGCTGCCTCGGGCGTTTGCGGATGAGGGTGGATTTCAAAGCCTGATAAAAAAGACATGTTCACTCCTTGATTCAAAAGCCCAAAATCTGTTGGCGCCGTTTCAGGTGGGCTGACCAAGCTTGGGGGTTGGCACAACGCGCAGGCAGCTGCAGATGGTTTTTCCAGTCGATCAACTGCTGAGCGGCCATGCCCGCCACAATGCGACGCGCCTCGTGGGTCACCCCGGCGGTGTGAAAGGTGGCGTAGACCTGTTGCATTTGCATCAAAGGGTGATCCAGTGGGGGCGGCTCTTGGTCCCAGACGTCCAAACCGGCACCGGCCAAATGTCCGCTTTGCAACGCTTGGGCCAAAGCCTGTTCATCGTGAATGCCGCCGCGCGCAGTGGTGATGAACCAAGCGCCGCGTTTCATCTGTGCAAACCGCTTGGCATTCATCATGCGCAGCGTGCTGGGGTCACGTGGGCAATGCAGCGACACCACATCGCTTCGAGAGAGCAAAGTCTCTAGATCCACGGGCTCGGCGCCTCGGCGTCTGATCTCATCGGGCTCAACCATCGGGTCATGGGCCAACACCTGCATCTGAAATGCCTTGGCGATGCCCGACACTTGGCTGCCCACATTGCCAATGCCCACCAACCCCAAGGTCTTGCCTGTGATTTCGTGGCCCATCACGTCTTCACGCGTCAACTCGGTGGTGCGATGCATCACCCGGTCGCACTCGATCATGCGATGCGCCAACCCCAGCATCAATCCAAAGGTGTGCTCGGCCACCGAGCGGGCGTTGCCCCCTGATTGATTGACCACCAACACCCCGGCCTCGGTGCAGGCCTGGGCGTCCACCGTGTCAAAGCCCGCGCCATTGGAGGACACCACCAACAAATGAGGGCATCGTTTGATCAAGGCCGCGTGGGCAAAAAATTCAGCTGGCAAGTCGTCTTTGGTGGCCGCGATCTGGTAGACATGGGCCTGGGACAACTGCTTCCATCCTGCTTCGGCGCTGCCTTTGAGGTTCATCACCTCCAAGCTGACGCCGGGTTCGTCTTGCATTTGTTGGTCAAAGATGGGGTTGATCCACACGCTGGTGCGCACCACGCGCATGTCGCTGTTCCATTGGGTCATTTTGTGTGCCTAAGTTGTCTTTTCAGCAAGGATAACTGCAACCCCCTGCTTTGATCCTGTCTCCATGCTGACATGCGCAAGTCGCGCACCATTGTGAGGCATTTGATTTTCAATTCATCTTCAACCCGGCATGCGTGCGCAAAGGGTGAATAAGAGGCAGAATACAGTTTTGGCTTTTTCAACAGCCCATGTCTACCTCTTCGCATTCCACCAGTTCCTCGTCCCCCCACCCCAGTCGAAACAGAATCCACTCTCCCGGTTTCTTTGCCCTCAGCTTGGCCGCTTTGGGTGTGGTCTATGGTGACATCGGCACCAGCCCTTTGTACACCGTCAAAGAGGTCTTCTCTGAATCGACGGGCACGGCCCTGACCCCCGACAACATCATCGGTGCCATCTCCAGCATTTTGTGGTTTCTGACTTTGGTCGTCACGCTGAAGTACGTCACCCTGATTTTGCGCGCCGACAACCATGGCGAAGGGGGTGGCTTGGCATTGACCGCTTTGGCCACTCGCACCTTCAGGGGCAAACACCCGGCTCGCAAATGGCTGCTGTTGCTGGGTTTGTTTGGAGCCACCTTGTTCTATGGCGACAGCATCATCACACCTGCCATCTCGGTCTTGGGCGCGGTCGAGGGCTTAGAGGTCATCACCCCCACCTTGGTGCCGTATGTCATGCCGATCTCGGCCGCCGTGTTGGTGCTGCTGTTCGCGGTGCAACGTTGGGGCACCCAGTCGGTGGGGCGTTATTTTGGTCCCATCATCGTGCTTTGGTTTGTGGCCCTGGGTTGGTCGGGTGTTGAACAAATCATTCAAACCCCACAGATTTTGGCTGCTCTGAATCCCGTGCGTGCGGCCGAGTTTTTGTACGCCAGTGGCGGGTCGGTTCTGTTCACAGTGGGCGCCATCGTGCTGGCACTGACCGGTGCCGAGGCCTTGTACGCCGACATGGGCCACTTTGGCCGTGGTCCAGTGCGCTTGGCATGGGCGGTTTGCGTCATGCCGGGTTTGTTGCTCAATTACATGGGGCAGGGCGCCTTGTTGCTGCGCGACCCCAAGGCCATTGACAACCCCTTCTTTCGGATGTTCCCCGAAGAGTTCTTGATCCCCATGGTGATCTTGGCCACTTTGGCCGCCATCATCGCATCGCAGGCCGTGATCTCGGGCGCTTACTCCATGACCCGCCAGGCCATCTTGCTGGGCTTTTTGCCACGCATGCAAATCCAATTCACCTCAGCGGCCCAATCCGGCCAAATTTACATCCCGCTGGTCAATCGCATTTTGCTCATTGGCGTGCTGTTGGCTGTGATCGAGTACAAATCGTCTTCGGCCTTGGCAGGTGCCTACGGCATGGCGGTGTCGTTGACCATGGTCACCACCACCGCATTGACTTTCTTTGTCCTGTATCGCAATTGGCGCATGCCTTTGGTGGGCGCGATATTGTCGACCGCATTCTTTTTGATCTTTGACCTCTTTTTGTTTGCCGGTTGCGCCATGAAGTTCTTCGATGGCGGCTGGTTCCCGCTGGCCTTGGGCTTGGCCTTGTTCGCCGTCATGACCACCTGGCGCCGAGGCCGCGAGCTGCTGAACGAAAAAATCCACCACGACGGGCTCGATCTCCACAGTTTCATTCCCTCGCTTGAGAGTCATCCACCGCACCGTGTGCATCGCACGGCGGTGTTTTTGGTGGCCAATCCCCACACCGTGCCGCAAGCGCTGTTGCACAACCTCAAGCACAACCATGTGCTGCACGAAAAAAACATCATCCTCACCCTCAAATTCGAAGAAGTGCCTTGGGTCGAAGATGACAAACGCATCGACATCCAAAGCTTGGGAGAGTCGTTCTGGCAAGTCACGGCCCATTACGGCTTCATGGAAACCCCTCAAGTGCCCCAAGTCATGGCCCAATGTGCCAAACAGGGCTTGAAGATCGAAGAGTTCGAGACCACTTACTTCATCAGCCGCGAAACCGTGGTGCCCACCCACGATGGGGGCATGGCCGATTGGCGCGAGCACCTCTTTGCGGCCATGTCTCAAAATGCGGGTGGCGTCGTCGACTTCTTCCATTTGCCCGACAGCGCGGTGGTCGAATTGGGGACTCGCGTGCAGATTTGAACGGCTCGCTGAGCTTCGGCAGTCAATCTGGGGCTTGGCACTTAAAATTGCGCGTGACTTGATTTTCACGCATGACCCACCTGGCCCATCGACTCAGCGTCGCACCCATGATGGATTGGACCGACCGCCACTGTCGGTACTTCCATCGGTTGCTGACGCGCCACACCCTGCTGTACACCGAAATGGTGACCACAGGTGCTTTGCGCCATGGCGATGTGCAACGGCATTTGCGCTTCAACGATGCAGAGCATCCGGTGGCTTTGCAATTGGGTGGCAGCGAACCTGATGAGCTGGCTTTTGCTGCACGGCTGGGTCAGCAATGGGGTTATGACGAAATCAACCTCAACTGTGGTTGCCCCTCAGAGCGTGTGCAACGCGGTGCCTTTGGCGCTTGCTTGATGAACGAGCCCCAAACCGTGGCCGATGGGGTCAAAGCCATGCTCGACGCCGTGACCATCCCCGTCAGCGTCAAACACCGCATCGGCATCGACCGGGTCGAGTCATATGACTTTGTGCGCGACTTTGTGGGCCAAGTGGCCCATGCCGGTTGTCGGGTCTTCATCGTCCATGCCCGCAATGCCTGGCTGCAGGGTTTGTCGCCCAAAGAAAACCGAGAAATTCCCCCGCTGCGCTACGAATCGGTGTACCGGCTCAAACAAGACTTCCCAGACCTCACCATCGCCATCAACGGGGGCATCACCGACAACGACCAAATCGAGCAGCACTTGCTGCACACCGATGGCGCCATGCTGGGCCGCGAGGCCTACTACCGCCCTTGGCTCATGACCGAATGGGACGCTCGCTTTTGGGCCGACACCCAAGCCACCGTGCCCGTGCGTGAAGAAATAGAAGAGGCCATGGTGCGCTACATGGAGTGGGCTCATGCCCAAGACGGCTGCCCCTGGTATGCCATCGCCCGCCACATGCTGGGCCTGTACCACGGCCTGCGCGGGGCCAGACTGTGGCGTCAGGTCTGGAGTGACCATCGCCTCAAACCCTTGCCCCCTCGCGAGGTGTGGCGGCTGGCTCGCGCCGCTTTGGCCAAAGGTTCGGAGCCTCGCCTTGCTGCTTGACCGACTGCAGCGCTGGGCCTTGCCTCTGGCATGGTTGACCCCAGGCCTGTGGGCCGTCAACGCCGTGATCTCTCGAGCTGCGCCTGGCACCATCGAGCCCTTTACCCTGGCCTTGGGCCGATTCGCGTTGGCCGGACTGATTTTGGGCTATTGGGCTCGAGCTGAACTTCAGCAACATGGCTTGGAATGCTTGCGCAGGCCATGGCCCTATGTGTGTCAAAGCTTTCTGGGCATGTTTTTGTGTGGCGCCATGATGTACAAAGCCGGTCGCACCACTGGGGTGGTCAACATCGGTCTGATTTATGCCACATCGCCCATCATCATTTTGCTGGCCAGTGCCTGGTGGTTGCGCGAGCAAAGACTGTGTGGGCGTCAATGGCTGGGGGTGGCACTGGCTTTGCTGGGTGTGCTGCATGTGGTCACTGGAGGCCAATTCTGGCGTCTGGCTCAAATCCATTGGGTCGAAGGTGACTTTTGGGTCTTGCTGTGCGCGGTGTCCTTCAGCTTTTATGCGTTGCTGCTGCGCAAAACCCCCACGCCGCTCAGCGAGATGGGGCGTTTGGCATTGCTGAACTTCATGTGCGTGTTCATGCTGCTGCCCTTTGCCATCACAGAGATGCTGGACCCGCAGACACCCGCCTGGTCTGGCGCTGCACTGGGTTTGATCGTGGCCGCCGCGGTTTTTCCAAGTCTTGGGGCGTACCTGATTTATGCCTGGGCGCAACGCGTCTTGGGGGCTGCCCGCGTGAGCGTCACCATGTACTTGGGGCCCTTGTGGAACGCCGTGCTGGCTTGGGTGTTGTTGGGTGAGCAATTGGGCAGCCAGCACTGGGTGGGCGCGCTGCTCATCTTGCCTGGCATCTACCTCGCGACCCGCAAATGAATGTTTAGGCCAGCGTCAAGACGCCGCTTCCAGTCCGTTGGCAAAGTGTGCTTGCATGCGCTGACTGGCCAGCACTGCATCGCGAGCCAGCAAAGCATCCAGCAGGCTTTGATGCTCATTCAAAGAGTCTTGCACCCGACCGGTTTTCAGCAGTGAGTGTTGTCGATTCAGTTTCATCACCTTGCGCAAATCGGCCACCAATTGCATGCGCCAGCGGTTGTCGGCAATTTCAAGCAAGCGCACATGAAAGCGCTCGTTGATTGCAAAAAAGCGATCTCGATCGGTTTGTGCGTCGGCCAACTCCAGGTGCAACTGCTCCAACTCTTTCAATTCGGCAGGATTGGCCCGCTTGGCCACCTCGGCGGCCGCATCGGCCTCCATCAGCGACAGCAGGTGATAGACGTCGTTCAGGTCTTTGTCATTGACTTCGGTCACATAGGCGCCCCGGCGCACCTTCATGGTCACCAAGCCCTCGGTGGCCAACACCTTGAGCGCTTCGCGCAAAGGTGTTCGGCTGATGCCGTACTCTTCAGCCAGCCGCATTTCGTCGATCCAGCTGCCTGGCTCGAGCTCACGCGCAAAGATGCGCTGGCGCAAACGCTCAGCCACCTCTTCATAAAGAGGTCTTGGGGCAAGAGAAAGGACACTCATGACCCATATTGTAAGCCAAAAGAAAATTTTGTATCAATAATTATGAATGATAGAATGCAGCCTCTCCATCCAAAATGGAAATCCCACCCCAACAGGTGACACCATGAGCGAACCACACCCTTTCAAACCCGCCACATTGGCCGACTGGCACAAAGCCGCCACCAAATCCGCCCCTGGGGGCGATGTCCAGGCACTGCACTGGGTCACGCCCGATGGCATCACGGTCAAACCTTTGTACACCGCGGCCGATACCCAAGGCTTGCCTTATGCCGACACCTTGCCGGGTTTTGAGCCATTTTTGCGCGGACCCCAAGCCACCATGTACGCGGTGCGCCCCTGGACCATCCGCCAATACGCTGGTTTTTCCACCGCCCAGGAGTCCAATGCTTTTTATCGCAAGGCCTTGGCCGCAGGCGGGCAGGGCGTGTCGGTCGCTTTTGACCTGGCCACTCATCGCGGCTACGACTCTGATCATCCGCGCGTGACGGGCGATGTGGGCAAGGCCGGTGTGGCCATTGACTCGGTCGAAGACATGAAGATCTTGTTTGATGGCATCCCGCTGGACAAGGTGTCGGTCTCTATGACCATGAACGGCGCCGTGTTGCCGGTTTTGGCCGGCTATGTGGTGGCCGCCGAAGAACAAGGGGTCGCACAAGATCAACTCTCGGGCACGATCCAAAACGACATCCTCAAAGAGTTCATGGTGCGCAACACCTACATCTACCCGCCCGAGCCCAGCATGCGCATCATCGGTGACATCATCCAGTACACCAGCCGCCACATGCCGCGCTTCAACTCGATCTCGATCTCGGGCTATCACATGCAAGAAGCCGGCGCCAACCAAGCCCTTGAGATGGCCTTCACTTTGGCCGACGGCAAAGAGTACGTCAAAACCGCCATCGCCAAAGGCATGGACGTCGACGACTTCGCCGGCCGCTTGTCCTTCTTTTGGGCGGTGGGCATGAACTTCTACCTTGAAATCGCCAAGATGCGCGCCGCCCGTTTGCTGTGGTGTCGCATCATGAAGGGTTTCAACGCCAAGAACCCCAAGAGCCTGATGCTGCGCACCCACAGCCAGACCTCGGGCTGGTCGCTGACCGAGCAAGATCCCTACAACAACGTGGTGCGCACCACCATCGAGGCCATGGC
>CAWUNN010000088.1:0-7238 GCA_963923185.1 uncultured Limnohabitans sp.
CGCTTGGGTCAAGTGGCCGATGTGGTCGACGGCGCCCCCTTGCCCGAGGACATGGCTTTGTACGACGGCCAACGCACACTGCTGCTCAGTGTGCAAAAGGCCCAAGACGAGAACACCTTGGACGTGATCGACGGACTGAACAAAACCGTGGCGAATTTGCAAGGGCAATTGCCCGCTGGACTGCGCACGGCCCCCATTTATGACGGCTCGCGCATGATCCGGGTATCGGTCAACAACGTGCGCCGCACCCTGATTGAAGGCGCGGTGCTGACCGTGTTGATCGTGTTTTTGTTTTTGAATTCTTGGCGCTCGACTGTGATCACCGGCTTGACCTTGCCGATTGCCATCATCGGATCGTTTTTGTTCATGAACCTGTTGGGGTTCACCATCAACATGGTGACCCTGATGGCCTTGTCCTTGTGTGTGGGTTTGCTGATCGATGACGCCATCGTGGTGCGAGAAAACATCGTGCGTCATGTGCAAATGGGCAAAAACGCTTTCACTGCGGCCTTGGATGGGACCCAAGAAATTGGCCTGGCGGTGCTGGCCACGACCTTGTCGATCGTGGCGGTGTTTTTGCCCATTGGTTTCATGCAAGGCATCATCGGCAAGTTCTTCCACGAGTTCGGCCTGACCATCGTGGTGGCGGTGCTGATCTCGATGTTCGTCAGCTTCACGCTGGACCCCATGCTGTCAAGCATTTGGCACGACCCCAGCATTCATCGTCGCGATGGCAGTGGCCATGGCCATGTCTGGTACGAGCGCACCTTGGGACGTTTGACACGCCGCTTTGAAGCCGCCTCTGATCGCTTGTCGCACCTGTACCAAGATGCACTGGCCTGGGCCCTGACCCACAAGAAAAAAACCTTGCTCGGGGCCGTGGGCGTGTTTGTGCTCAGCCTTTTCATGGTGCGGTTTTTGGGCACCGAGTTTGTGCCCAAAGCCGATTTTTCAGAAACCTCGATCAACTTTTACACCCCGGTGGGTTCATCGCTGGAGTTGACCGAAGCCAAAGCACGCCAAGTCGACGCGATCTTGCACCAGTGGCCCGAGGTGCGCTACACGCTGACCACCATCAACACCGGCACCGCACAGGGCAAAATTTACGCCAGTGTGTACGTGCGCCTGACCGATCGCGACAAGCGGCAACGCAATTTGGAAGAACTGGTGGGCGAGTTCCGCCAACGCTTGTCGCAGGTCTCTGGCATCACCGTCACCCATGCCGGTCAATTGGACGTGGTGGGCGGCAACAAGCAAATTGAGTTCTCTCTGACCGGCCTGGACTTGAAAGAGCTCGAGCGCCTGAGCCTGCGCTTGATGGACAAGTTGCGCACCATCCCTGGCTTGGTCGATTTGGACTCGAGCATCAAACCCGACAAACCCACGCTGGATGTGGTGGTCGATCGCTCGTCTGCGGCCGAACTGGGCCTGAATGTGGCCAACCTGGGGGCCCAGCTCAGGCGTTGGGTGGCCGGAGAGACCGAGGGCAACTGGCGCGCTCCGGATGACCAGACCTACGATGTGATCGTGCGCTTGCCGCCCGCGGCCCGCAACACCGAAAGCGACATCGCCGCCTTGCCCATTGCCTTGCCAGCTGCCAGCGACGCCAGCAGCCGAGTGATCAGGTTGGACCAAGTGGCCAAGGTGGTGCCCAGCACTGGACCCAATCAGATCAACCGACGCGACTTGTTGCGCGAAGTCAGCATGAACGGCAACGCCTACGGCCGATCTGCAGGCGAGATCTCCAATGACATCCGCAAAGCCATGGCCGAGATCGATTTGCCCCCAGGTTATGCCTTTCAGTTCAGCGGCAGCACCAAGAACATGCAAGAGTCTTTTGCCTATGCCTTGTCGGCATTGGCCATGGCGGTGATCTTCATCTACATGATTTTGGCCAGCCAATTCAAGAGTTTTTTGCAGCCCATGGCTTTGATGACCTCGCTGCCGCTGACTCTGATTGGCGTGGTGGCCGCATTGCTGGTCTTTCGTTCGACCTTGTCGATTTTCTCCATCATCGGCGTGGTCATGTTGATGGGCTTGGTGACCAAAAACGCCATTTTGCTGGTGGACTTTGCCATCCGCGCCCGCCAAGGCCTGGTGGGCGATGGCACCCAAGCCCCGCACCCGATGTCACGCGAAGACGCTTTGCTGTTGGCCGCCAGGGTGCGACTGCGTCCGATTTTGATGACCACCTTGGCCATGATCTTTGGCATGGTGCCGTTGGCGTTTGCCCTGACCGAGGGCTCAGAGCAACGCGCCCCCATGGGTCAGGCCGTGATCGGTGGCGTGATCACCTCTTCGGTGCTGACCTTGGTGGTGGTGCCAGTGGTGTACTGCTACCTGGATGACCTCAGCCAATGGATCTTGCGTCTTGTCAAGAAAACGTCAGCAGACGGCACCGACCCTGCCCTTAAAATATGAGTTTTACATCGCACTCGACTGCCATGAACTTCGAACAAGCCCGCTTCAACATGGTTGAGCAACAAATCCGCACCTGGAATGTGCTGGACACCCCCATGTTGCAAGCCTTGTCCCATTTGCCGCGCGAGCAATTCGTGCCTGCCGCCTACCAAAGCCTGGCCTACACCGACACCGAAATTCCTCTGGGCCATGGCCAACAGATGCTGGCCCCCAAGGTGGCCGCCCGCTTGGCCCATGACTTGCACTTGCAAGGCACTGAGTCGGTGCTGCAAATTGGCGCCGGCAGTGGCTACCTGACGGCCCTGTTGGCACAGCGCAGCCAACAGGTGTTGGCCCTGGAGGTCGTGCCCGAGTTGGCGCAAATGGCCCAGTCGAACTTGGCCCGTGCGGGTGTTCACAACGCCCAAGTGCGCCAGGCCGATGGCGCAAGCGCCAACCCCAGTGAAGGTCCGTTTGACGCCATCGTGCTGAGCGGCTCGGTGGCCGAAGTGCCGTCCCAACTTTTGAACCAACTGAAAGTGGGCGGCCAACTGATCGCCGTCGTGGGTCAAGAGCCAGTGATGCAAACCACCCTGACCAAGCGAGTCTCGCCCACGCAGTTCAGCAGCCAAGTGCTGTGGGACACCTGTGTGCCGGCTCTGACTGGCTTTGCCCAACCCAGCCGCTTCAAATTCTGACCATGGTCGAGCAAATTCAACCCGCTCAACTGCCAGACTGGATCGCGCGCCACCCAGGCGCACAGCCGGCATTGGTGCTGGATGTGCGAGAAGACATCGAAGTGCAAACCGCCAGCGTCCAAGCACAGGGCTTTGAGCTGCTGCACATCCCCATGGGAGAATTGGTGCAACGCATCGGCGAACTGGACCCGCAACGCCCGGTGGCCTGCCTGTGCCACCACGGTGGCCGCAGCATGCAAGTGGCCAGCTATTTGAATCGCTGCGGGTTTGAAACGGTGGCCAACATCGCCGGGGGCATCAATGCCTGGTCCATGCAAGTGGACCCCACAGTCCCTCAGTACTGAACGGTTCATTGTGCGCACCCTGCTTGGTCGCTTGTTCATCGCATCGCTATTGGGCCTGTCCCAGATGACACAGGCGCAAAGCTTGATCGAACTCTTTGACGCCGCCAAGCGATACGACGCGTTGTATCAATCGGCACAAGCACAGTACCAAGCCAGCCGAGCCAAAACCGATCAGGTGCTGGCGGGTCTGCTGCCCAACGTCAGCTTGCAAGGCAACAGCACCCGCACCCAAGCCATTGCCGCGGCCAATGTGCCTGGGAACCCATTGGCCGCCTTCAATCGTTACTTCACCACCCCCAACTTTGTGCTGACGGCGGCCCAGCCCCTGTACCGACCTGCCAACTTGCTGCAGTACGAGCAAAGCAAATTGCAATTCGCTCAGGCCGTCCAACAACTGGTATTGGCTGAGCAAGACCTGATCGTGCGCGTCAGCCAAACTTACTTTGATGTGCTGGCCAGCCAAGACAGTCTGAATGTGGTGCTGGCCCAAAAGCAAGCGGTGAGCGAGCAGTTGGCCTCAGCCAAGCGCAACTTTGAAGTTGGCACAGCCACCATCACCGACACCCGAGAGGCCGAGGCCCGTTTTGACTTGACCCGTTCGCAAGAAATCGCGGCACGCAACGATCTGTTGGTCAAGCAACTGGCGCTGGAGACCGTGACCGGCTTGGTCGGCGTCAAACCGCAAGCCTTGGCTGTGCAAGCGGCCCTGCACTCGGTGGTGCCCACCCGAGTCGATGAGTGGGTGCTGCAGGCCCAAGAAGCTCACCCCAACATCAGAACCGCAGAACTGGCTTTGAATGTGGCCAAATTAGAAATTGACCGCGCCAAGGCGGCTCACTTGCCCACCGTGGATCTGATTGCATCACAAACCAACCAGTACAACTATGGCGGCAGTCAACTGACCAGCTCGAATTACTGGCTGCACATCTCCAGCGTGGGGGTGCAACTCAATGTGCCGATTTTTTCTGGCTTTGCGCTGGACAACCGGGTGCGTGAAACCATGGCCCTGAACGACAAAGCTGATCAAGACTTGCAAGCCGCACGCCGCAGCGTCATCTTGGGCACCAAGACCGCTTACCTGAACTTGACCTCGGGCCTGAGCCAAGTACAAGCCCTGCAAGCGGCAGAAGACTCCAGCCGATTGGCCCTGCAGGCCAATCAGTTGGGCTATCAGGTGGGTGTGCGCATCAACATCGATGTGCTCAACTCACAAAGCCAACTCTACCAAACCCAGCGCGATTTGGCCCAAGCCCGCTACAGCGTGTTACTGGGGGCCTTGAAGCTGCGCCAAGCCAACGGCACCTTGAAGCCCGAAGACCTGCAATCGGTCAATGCGTTGCTGAACTAGGCCTCAAGTCCAGCCGCGCCAGCAACTGCTGCGCCATGCGCATGGCGGCCCCCTGGTGACTTTGCACCATCTGCTGCCCCAAAGCGGCCATGCCTTGTGCACGATCAGGGTCTGCCGCCAACTTCAAGGCCAGCTGTACCCCGTGATCCATATCGCCCGACCGCAGCGCCGCACCGGCTTGCAAGGCCGCGTCACTGGCTTGGGCAAAGTTGTAAGTGTGTGGCCCCAGCACCACGGGGCAAGCACAAGCCAAGGCTTCGATCAGGTTTTGCCCCCCCCATCGCTCAAAACTGCCGCCCATCAAGGCCACCGTGGCCAAGCCGTAATACAGGGCCATCTCGCCCATGCTGTCGCCCAGGACCACCACCCCGGGTTGATGGATCGCGGGCCAGGTATGGGCGTCACCATGGCACTGGCTGCGACGCAACACCTTCCAACCATGGGCCGTCAAGGCTTGGGCCACTTCGTCAAAGCGTTGAGGATGGCGCGGCACCACCCAGGGCAAAACGCCATCAGATCGCCCTTTCAAGGCCTGCATCCAGGACAGTTCTTCGCCCTCGCGCGAGCTGGCCAACAGCAACACCGGTCGATTCAGGTGGGTGCGCCATTGGCGTGCGCGCGCCAATTGTTGCGGATCGGAGGGCTGGTCGTACTTCAAATTGCCCATGACTTGCATGCCTTGCACGCCCAACTGGGCCAAACGCTGGGCATCAGAATCCGTTTGAGGCCAAACCAGGCTCAGGCCCTGGTAGGCAGGCCGCGCCAAGCCACCCCAACGCAAAGCCTGACGCAAAGATGGGGCACTGAGGCGGGCATTGGCCAAGATCAACTCGATGCCTCGACGTTGGCATTGCGCCACCATTTGGGGCCAGACCTCGGTTTCCATCAACACCCCCAAGCGGGGTTCAAAGTGATCTAAAAAACCCGACACCGCAGCCACCGTGTCCCAAGGGAACCAGGCCTGCCGATCACCCGCTTGCAAGCTTTGTTGTCCTTGGGCCCAACCGGTGGCGGTGCCGTGCGTCAATAAAAGCTTCAGGTCAGGTCTGAGTTGGCGCAAGGCCTTGATCAGCAACTGGGCCGCCCGTGTCTCACCCAATGACACGGCATGGATCCACATGTCCACCGCTTGGGCAGGGCCGGCATAGACCCCAAAACGTTGCTCGATGTGTTGGGCATACAAGGGCTCATGCACGGCGCGGCGCTTGAGCTTGCGCCGCACCCATGGCTGTAACGCACGCATCAACAGGTCGTAGGCCCCAAGCTTCATGCCACCCTCCCCTGAGCCCCAACCTGACTCCAGGCCTGCCAAACTTGGTCGACGCTGGGGCTGGGCTGTTGATACACCGCCACTTGATGTGCCAGGTGCTGAGGCCCGGTGCGCCAGGCGGTGTCAAAGTTATAAATCTGCACATGAGGCAAGCCCATGGCCACGGCGATGTGGCTCAGGCCACTGTCCACACCGATCACACCCGACACTTGGGCCATTTGATGCGTCAATCGGTCCAGCGACATGCGTGGCCACACTTGGCTGCCCGGCAGCTGAGCCGCCAGCCTCTCTGAACGGGATTGCTCGACGTCACTGCCGTGCACCCACACAGGGGTGAGCTGTTGCTGCAACAAGCGCTGCCCCAGTTCGTGCCAATGCGATTCAGGCCACAGCTTGTCATCGCGTGAGGTGCCATGCACACAGATCACCCAAGGTTTGGGGCCAGAGGCCGCGCACAGCTCACCCAAGCCTGGCTGAAACACCGCTGGCACGACATGCCCCAAGGCCTGAGCGCACACTTGGCGGGCCCGATCGACCGCATGGATGTGCGGTGAGAGCGAAATGCAACGGTCGGCCACCCAACGGGTGGGTGCCTCGTAGGCTGAGCCATCGGTGCGGTGCGCCATGGCGACCCTGAACCCGCCTGGGGTCAAACGCGCCAATCGGCTGACCCAGGCCGACTTGGTCAGACCTTGTACATCGATGACGACATCAAAAGCAAGCTCTTGCAGTTGCCGCTTGAACGCAAGCCACGCCGTGCGGGTCGTGCGCGAAAAGGGCTGCTGACGCCATCGCCGCAAATCCATCTCAATGACCCGATCGATGGCCGGACACAAGCGCACCAGCGGTGCAAAGGCGGGCTCGCAAACCCAATCGATCTGGGCTTGGGGGTGCGCGTGCCGAATATCCATGGCCGCAGGCAAGGTGTGAACCACATCACCCAGCGACGAGAGCTTGATCAGCAACACCCTCAATGGGCGGCCTCTTGAATCTGAGCATCGGGCTTGACCGATCGCAACAAAGCCATCATGTCGTGCTCAATGCGTTGCAAGGCGGCTGGTGTTTGACCTTCAAAGCGCAGCACCAACACCGGCGTGGTGTTGGACGCTCGAATCAGACCAAAGCCATCGCTCCAATCGATGCGCACGCCATCGATGTCGGACAACACCGGTTGCTGC
>CAWUNN010000089.1:0-7136 GCA_963923185.1 uncultured Limnohabitans sp.
GTGCAATGCTTTGGCTGGCTTGCATCATCAAAGCCCCAAACCCCAACAAACCCAACGCCATCACCGAGCGCGTGCCGCTGCCCGGCGGGGTCAGCTCGCGTCGAATCACCCGCAACGGTGGCACTTGGGCCAATCGCAAAATGGGTGGCAAGGCAAAAGCGATCAACATCGTCATGCCCACCCCCAAACCCAAGCCCATGGCGCCCAGGCTGGGCCAAGGCAGGTCCACCTCGATCAGGCCAGACAACAGCCGCACAAAAACCATTTGCACCACGGCGCCCAAGGCCAAGCCGACCAGGCTGGCCGCCAGGCCCACGCCCAAGGCCTGCGTGGCGTAGCGCCAGGCGATTTGGCGCTGCGTCTGACCCAGCACCCGCAACAATGCCGCATGGCCCATGCGTTGGCTGGCCAATGCACGGGCCGACAGCGCCACCGCCACCGCGCACAGAACGCCCGAGAGCAAAGCCACCAAGCGCAAGAACTGACCCGCGCGATCCAGGGTTTGTTTCATCTCGGGGCGACCGGCCTCAAGGGTTTCAAGTCGCAGGCCTCTGAAGACGTGCTGTTCAATTTGGGACTCTGTCTGCCGCAGCCATTGATCAACTTGGCTGGCCGGACCCGTGAGCGCATAGCGCCAAGTCACCCGGCTGGCGGGTTGGATCAGTCCTGAGCGCTGCACATCGTCCCAATTCATGAACAAGCGGGGCGCAAAGTTCATGAAGCCAGCGCCCCGATCGGGCTCGGTGTCGATCAACGCGCTGACCTTCAGGCTCAGGTTGCCCACTTGAAGCGCATCGCCCACATGCAGGTTCAGGGCCTGTGCCAAAGCGGGTTCGACCCAGGCCTGCCCAGCCATGGGCAAGGATTTGGCAGGTTGCGCGTCGCGCCAATCGTCGCTGGTGCTGATTTTGAGTTGGCCCTTGAGCGGATAACCCTGCTGTGCGGCTTTCAAGGCCACCAGACGCCCTTCGCTTTGGTCGTTGCGCGCCATGGTGGGGAAGGTCAAGGTTTGGACGCCGCGCAACCCTAAGTTTTGTGACAAGTCCAGCAAGGCTTGGGGTGTCGGTTGGTCACTGACCGCGACCACATCGCCGCCCAGCAACCGGGCGGCATCGTTTTTCATGCCGCTTTGCATGCGGTCGGCCAGCATGGTGACGGCACTGAGTGCAGCCACCCCCAGCACCACGGCCAAGGCCAACAAACGCCACTCTGGGGCGCGCCAATCGCGTCCGATGCCACGCCCAATCGCTTGCCCCATGCGGCTGTGAATCAGGGGTTTGAGCCCCCTCATGACAAAACCAGGTTCCATGGGTTAGCATTGTCCACGACATTGTTTATGAATCAATTGCGCATCGACAAGTGGCTGTGGGCCGCAAGGTTTTTCAAGACCCGTTCTTTGGCGGCCGAAGAGGTCTCGCGAGATCGCGTCAGTGTCAATGGTCAGGTGGCCAAACCGTCCAGGGAAATCAAGCCGGGTGACCGCATTGGCCTGAAAATGCAAGGGCCAGAGCGGCACATCATGGTCTTGGCCATCAGCAAACAGCGTGGGCCCGCCTCGGTGGCGCAACAGCTGTATGCCGAAACTCCCGAGAGCTTGAGCGCCCAGCAACAGTGGCGCGAGCAAAATCGCTGGGCACCCGAACCGGCCCTGAGCCAAGCCCATGGCCGACCGACCAAGCGTGAACGGCGCGATTTGGATCAGCAGCGCCGCAGTTGGGGCGACCGCTGGAGTGCCTCGCTCGATTGATGGCCTGCGAGCCGCCAGTGGGCGCTCAGGGGGCCTTGAGGATCGAGACCAAGACGCTGCAAGGCGCCTCTTCGACCAGGCTTTTTGAAATCGAGCCCGACCACCAACGGCCGATCCAACCTTTTTTGTGCTGGTGGCCCACCACGATCAAATCGGCAGCAATGCGATTGGCGCAAGCGCAAATCTCTTGAATGGCGTCGCCACTGAGCAATTCGCCACTGGCCTTGAAGCCCAATGTTTCCAGGCGCTGTAAGCCGTCTTGCAAGACTTTTTCATAGGCTTGTAGTTGCTGGCGCTCTTCTTGGGCCGAGTACACAATGCCCTCGGCGACCACGGTGTTGAGGTTCAGCGGCATGACCGCCACCAGATGCAATTGGGCATGTCCCCAAGCCGCCAGATCGCGCGAATCGAGCAAGGCCTTTTGCCCGGCCACCGAACCGTTGTATGCCAAGATGATTTTTTTGTACATGGTGTCCCCCTGTCATGGTCTGCCACAAGGCACAGAATGACGCAGATTTGACGCCGCCGAGAGGGGGTTTTCACGAATGGGGATACTGCGGATCTGACCGAAGCCCCACTAGAATGAAGACATGATTTCTCGCGAACCCACCTTAGAGCGCTTGGCCCAAGCCGAAGCCAGTTTGTTGCAGCCATTTGGCTTGGACCACCACCATTTGCAGCAGGCATTGGCCGAAATTCGGGCGCACCGGGTCGATGACGCCGATTTGTACTTTCAAACCACCCGCAGCGAAGGCTGGAGTTTGGAGGAGGGTTTGGTCAAAACCGGGTCTTTCAGCATCGATCAAGGGTTTGGGGTGCGCGCGGTCAGTGGTGAGAAAACCGCATTCGCCTATTCAGACGACATTTCTTGGGCGTCTTTGTTGGATGCAGCCCGCACGGTGCGCAGCATCGCGGGCCAAGCCCAGAGCGGCAAAATTCGCATCCCCGCGCGACGAGTGGCGCCCTCTCGGTCTTTGTATGCACCCGATGACCCAATTGCCAGCTTGGACAGCACGGCCAAGGTGCAGTTGCTCAATCGCGTCGAACAATTGGCCCGGGCCCAAGACCCCAGGGTGGTTCAAGTCATGGCCGGGCTGGCCAGTGAACACGACATCGTGATGGTGGCCCGAGCCGATGGCACCCTGGCCGCCGATGTGCGACCCCTGGTGCGCCTGAGCCTGACCGTGATTGCCGAGCAAGGCGGCCGCCGTGAAAGTGGCTCGTCCGGTGGTGGTGGCCGCTTCAACCTGGATCATTTTGACGACGCTTTGTTGCAGCAATACGCCCACGAAGCGGTGCAATCGGCCCTGATCAACCTCGAGGCTCGTCCAGCCCCTGCCGGTGAAATGGCCGTGGTATTGGGTTCGGGTTGGCCAGGCATCTTGTTGCACGAGGCCGTGGGCCATGGCCTGGAAGGCGACTTCAACCGCAAAGGCTCCAGCGCCTTTGCCGGGCGCATCGGACAGCGGGTGGCGGCCAAGGGCGTGACCGTGCTCGATGACGGCACCTTGGCGCAGCGCCGGGGCTCGTTGAACATCGATGACGAGGGCCACGCCTCGCAATCGAATGTGTTGATCGAAGACGGCATTTTGCGCTCGTACATCCAAGACGGGCTGAACGCCCGGCTGATGGGGGTGGCCCCCACCGGCAATGGCCGGCGTGAAAGCTATGCCCATTTGCCCATGCCGCGCATGACCAACACCTACATGTTGGGTGGCGATCGCGATCCGGCAGAAATCATCGCCAGCCTCGATCGGGGTTTGTATGCCACCCAGTTTGGTGGGGGTCAGGTGGACATCACCTCGGGCAAGTTTGTGTTCTCGACCAGCCAGGCTTGGTGGGTAGAGAAAGGAAAAATCAAATACCCCGTCAAAGGCGCCACCATCGTGGGCAACGGGCCCGATGCGTTGACACGGGTCAGCATGATGGGCAACGACATGGCGTTGGACTCGGGCATTGGCACCTGCGGCAAAGAGGGGCAAAGCGTGCCGGTGGGGGTGGGCCAACCCACCTTGCGCATCGACGGATTGACCGTGGGCGGGACCGCCTGAATGGGCCCCGAGGCGAACTGTGCTACATTTGCATTCATGAACAGGTTCAGCTTTGATTTTGGCTTTTACTTTCTCACGCCCACCGGCGGTCGAGAGGTCTGAGCGCGAAAAGCCCAACCCCCAACGAACCGCCGGCGCCACCGGCGGTTTTTTTTTGACCCCATGAGGACCCAGGATGAAAACCCACAGCATGGACCAAGTAGAGCGCACCAGCCAAACCGACGACCAGCGCATCGTCGGCATCACCACCTTGCCGCCGCCCGAGCACCTGATTCGGTTTTTTCCGATTCAGGACACGGCCATCGAACAACTGGTCTCTCAGACGCGCCATAACATCCATTCGATCATGCACGGCAAAGACGATCGTTTGTTGGTGGTGATTGGCCCGTGTTCGATCCATGACCCCGCTGCGGCCATTGAATATGGCAGACGTCTGAAAATGATGCGTGAAAAATTCAAAGACACCCTCGAGATCGTGATGCGGGTCTACTTTGAAAAACCGCGCACCACCGTCGGTTGGAAAGGCTTGATCAACGACCCGTACCTGGATGGCAGTTTCAAAATCGACGAGGGCTTGCGCATGGCGCGCCAACTGCTGATCGAGATCAATCGCATGGGTTTGCCGGCCGGCAGCGAGTTCTTGGACGTGATCAGTCCGCAATACATTGGGGACTTGATCTCGTGGGGCGCCATCGGTGCGCGCACCACCGAGAGCC
Source organism: uncultured Limnohabitans sp. (assembly GCA_963923185.1). Classification (GTDB taxonomy): domain Bacteria; phylum Pseudomonadota; class Gammaproteobacteria; order Burkholderiales; family Burkholderiaceae_C; genus Limnohabitans. Next base: position 4,515 of record CAWUNN010000089.1, read on the forward strand.
AGGTGCATCGCGAGTTGGCCTCAGGCATCTCGGCGCCCATTGGGTTCAAAAATGGCACCGATGGAAACATCAAGATCGCCACCGACGCCATTCAGGCGGCCGCCCGTGGCCATCATTTCTTGTCGGTGCACAAAAACGGACAAGTGGCCATTGTGCAGACCCAGGGCAACCCCGACTGCCATGTGATTTTGCGTGGTGGCAAGGCGCCCAACTTTGACCAGGCCAGCGTGCAAGCCGCTTGCGCAGACTTGGCTGCGGCCAAATTGCCGCAAAGCCTGATGATCGACTTCAGCCACGCCAACAGCAGCAAGCAACACGAAAAGCAGTTGGAAGTGGCGCGCGATGTCGGCCGACAGATTGCAAACGGCTCCAGACACATTTTTGGTGTGATGATCGAGAGCCATTTGCAAGCGGGTGCGCAAAAATTCAACCCGGGCAAAGACCCGATCAGCGCGTTGACGTTTGGCCAAAGCATCACCGATGCCTGCCTGGGTTGGGACGATTCGGTGCAAGCCTTGCAGGTGTTGTCAGACGCCGTGCGAGCTCGGCGCTGAGCAAGGGCCCGGGCCTGGGCTTGGTTCAGTGGCCCTGGGCCAAGGCGGTCAATATTTTTTGGTGGATGCCACCAAAACCACCGTTGCTCATGCACAGCACGTGGTCGCCGCTTTGGGCAACAGCGGCCACTTGTTGCACGGCCTCATCGATGGTGGCTGCCACCACCGCTTTGGCGCCCATCGGGGCCAAGGCCTCGCTGGCGCTCCAGTCTAGACCGCCACTGTGGCAAATGGCCAGGTCGGTTTGCTGTAGGCTCCAAGGCAACTGTGACTTCATGGTGCCCAGCTTCATGGTGTTGGAGCGCGGCTCGAACACGGCAATGATGCGCTGCGCACCAACTTGACGGCGCAGACCATCGACGGTGGTGCGAATGGCCGTGGGGTGATGGGCAAAATCGTCATAGACCGTGACGCCACGCACCACGCCTTTGGTTTCAAGTCGCCGGCGCACATTTTGAAAACGCGTCAGCGCCTGCGCAGCCGCTTGCGGCGCCACGCCCAGGTGTTCGGCCGCCACCAGGGCCGCCAAGGCATTGAGTTGATTGTGCACACCGGCCACTTGCCATTGCACCCGCGCCACCTCTTGACCAAGGTGCGAGATGCCAAAGTCCTCTGGCGGACCATCGATCTGCCAATCGCCCGTTTGCAAGCCAAACGACATGGCCTGCGACCAGCAGCCTTGTTGCAACACCCGCTTCAGGCTGTCTTCATGGGCGTTGTACACCACCCGCCCGTGGCCAGGGACGGTGCGAACCAGGTGATGGAATTGCCGCTCGATGGCCGCCAGGTCATCAAAGATGTCGGCATGGTCGAACTCCAGGTTGTTCAAAATTGCCGTGCGGGGCCGGTAGTGAACAAACTTGCTGCGTTTGTCAAAAAAAGCCGTGTCGTATTCATCGGCCTCGATCACAAATGGGGCGTGGGCGCGTTGCGCGCAGGCCCCCAACCGCGCCGAGGTGCCAAAGTTCAGCGGCACACCGCCCACCAAAAACCCGGGGTTCAAACCGCCATCTTCCAAGATCCAGGCCAACATCGAGGTGGTGGTGGTCTTGCCATGGGTGCCTGCCACGGCCAACACATGGCAAGCCCGATCGGCTTGACGCAAGATGTGTTGACCCAGCCACTCGGGGCCGCTGGTGTAGGGTGCAGACGCATCCAAGATGGCTTCCATCAAGGGATAACGAGGCTGGCCCTGGGGGGTGCGGGCCCGAGAGACCACATTGCCCACCACGAAACAATCGGGCTTGAGTTGGAGTTGCGAAGCGTCATAGCCAACGATGAGCTCGATGCCCAAATCACGCAATTGGTCGCTCATGGGTGGATAGACCCCCGCATCGCAACCGGTGACCCGGTGCCCGGCCTCGCGGGCCAATGCGGCCACCCCGCCCATGAAGGTGCCGCAAATGCCTAAGATGTGTATGTGCATGAAGGGGCATTCTAGAGTCTGGGCAGTTAACATCACGACATGAACGATGTCGCACGAGAGATTGCCCAAGCAGCTGCCCGGTGGGTGGTTGAAGAGGGCATGGAATACGGACCAGCCAAAAAGCGGGCGGTGCGCGATTTGGGTCTGAGCCCGCGCACCGCGTTGCCCGACAACCACTTGCTCGAAGACAGTGTGCGCGAATATTTGCAAATTTTTGCGGCCGATACCCAGCCACAAGAGTTGCTGGCCTTGCGTCGATTGGCGCAAACCTGGATGCAACGCCTGGCCGCTTTCAGGCCGCATTTGACCGGGGCGGTCTGGCGCGGCACGGCCACGCGCCTAAGCGACATTCACCTGCAATTGTTTTGCGACGACTCCAAATCGGCTGAAATTGAGCTGATCAACCAGGGCTTGGACTTTGACGTGGGCTCGACCCACCATCCCAAAGCGGGGGAGGTCGATGTCTTGAGCCTGAGCGTGGCTTGCCCTGAATTGAACGAGCATGTGGGCTTGCACCTGACCGTGCTCGATCACGATGACTTGCGCGGTGCCCTCAAGCCCGACGCCCAGGGCCTCGCCCCCAGGGGCGATTTGAATGCCTTGAACCGATTGTTGGAAACCCACCCATGAACACCCCTGAAC
>CAWUNN010000090.1:0-7068 GCA_963923185.1 uncultured Limnohabitans sp.
AGGTCACTGGCCTTTTAAAATCAAGGCAGGACAACGATGACACATTCAGCATGGCTTAAAAGCCTGTGGCCATGGGCCGCCCTGGGCCTTGGGTTGGCGGCCACGGCGCCTGCCGCGCACGCGGCCCTGCAAGACGAGATTCAGGTCTACACCGACGAGATCAACGCACCCGGCGAATACGGGCTTGAACTGCACGTCAACAGCACCCCCAGTGGCATTGCTGCCCCGTCCTACCCGGGTGAGGTCACCAGTTCGCATGGATTGCGTTTGACGCCCGAGTTTTCTCGGGGCCTGACCCGAACGCTCGAAGTGGGTTTGTATGTGCCCACGGTGTATGCATCGGCTGGCAGTTGGTATGCGCCGGGCTTGAAAGCGCGCATCAAATGGTTGCCGATCCAGCCTGCAGAATATGGCGGTTTTTTTGCCGGTGTCAATTTCGAATACAGCCAAATCAGCCAGCGTTTTGCCGCCTCGCCCAGGGCTGGCGAGATGCGCAACATCTTGGGTTGGCGCAACGACGACTGGATGCTGGCCATCAACCCCATTTTTGGCTTTGCCTATTCACCGGGCGTGGCGCACACACCAGGACTGGAGATCGCCACCAAGATCACACGCAAAGTCAGAGAAGGTTGGGCCTTGGGTTGGGAGCGATACAACGAACGTGGCCCATACAACCAGTCGTTGCCTTTTAACCAGCAAGTGCTGGTCAATTACGTGGTGAGCGATTTGGAGTTCCGAGGCTATGACTTCAATGTGGGCGTGGGTCGAGCTCAAACCACGGCATCTGACAAGTGGACCTTGAAGGCCATCATCGGCTTTCCTTTGGGCGAATAAATCGCCATGCAGGACCTTGTGCCCATTTCACCCGAGTCTTGGATGGCCGTGGCCCTCACGCTCCAATTGGCGCTGGTGGCCACCGCTGTGTTGCTGTTCTTGGCCACCCCGGTGGCTTGGTGGTTGTTCCAAACCCGATCTCGCTTGCGCAGCGTGGTGCTGGCGCTGGTCAATTTGCCCTTGGTCTTGCCACCCACGGTGGTGGGTTTTTATTTGTTGTTGCTGATGGGGCCCCAAGGGGTTTTGGGCCAAGTCACCCAGGCCTTGGGATGGGGCTTGTTGTCGTTCAGCTTCAGTGGCCTGGTGTGGGGTTCTGTGTTGGTGTCCATGCCCTTTGCGGTGCAGCCCATCTTGCATGCTTTTCAAGCCATGGGTCGACGTCCCCTTGAGGTCGCAGCGACATTGCGGGCCAGCCCTTGGCAAACTTTTGTGAGAGTGGCTTTGCCACAAGCCCGATTGGGCTTGTTGACCGCCGCCATCCTCAGCTTTGCCCACACCGTGGGCGAGTTTGGCGTGGTGTTGATGATTGGCGGCAACATCCCAGGACAGACTCAGGTGGTCTCGACCCAGATTTATGGATTGGTCGAAGCCATGGCCTATGCACCTGCCCATGCGTTGGCCGCTTGCATGGTGGTGTTTTCGTTTGGGGTGCTGTGGTATTTGGCCAAATGGGGTCAGACGTCCGATCGGGTCCAGGCATGAATGCGCTGGCCATCGAGCTTCAATTGCAACGGGCGCAGTTCAGCTTGGATGTGGCTTTGAAATTGCCTGCCAGTGGCATCAGCGTCATTTATGGCCCCTCGGGCAGCGGCAAAACCACCTTGTTGCGTTGTTTGGCGGGCCTAGAGACCCAGGCCCGTGGGCGTGTGCAAGTGGGGCAAGAACTTTGGCAAGACAGCTCAAGAGGGCTGCACCTGCCCACCCACCGCCGTTCTTTGGGGTATGTGTTTCAAGAAGCCAGTTTGTTTCAACACTTGAATGTGCGCGAGAACATGGCGTTTGGGTTGAAACATTCGCAAGCCCCCGATGGCACAGAGCGCCTGGAGCAAATGAGCCAATGGTTGGGACTGAGTCATTTGATGCAACGCCAAACCGACCAACTGTCGGGCGGCGAGCGGCAAAGGGTGGCCATTGCTCGCGCTTTGCTCACTCAACCCCGAGTGTTGTTGCTCGATGAGCCTTTGACCGCTTTGGACCCTGCGCGGCGTTTGGACGTGATGCCATGGTTGTTGCGATTGCGCGAGCAACTGCAGGTGCCCATGGTCTGGGTCACTCATTCGGTCGATGAGTTGACCCGCTTGGGCGACCACTTGGTGGTCATGGACCAGGGACGGGTGAGCATGAGTGGCCCCTTGGCCGAGACCTGGGTGCAATTGCGGGCCCCATTGCTTCCCGAGGCCGAGCAAGGTGCGTTGCTCGTCGGGCGCGTCCACCACATCGATGGGCGCTGGCGCTTGGCCCAGGTCGATGTGGCGGGCTCCAGCCTTTGGGTGCAAGACCAAGGCTTGAGCGTGTCGCAAACCATTCGCTTGCGCTTGCTGGCGCGCGATCTGAGCATCAGCACCCAAGAGCCGACCCACACCAGCATTCAAAACCATTGGCCTGTGCAGATCGTCGATGTGCAAGAACAAGACCACCCTGCGCAATGCTTGGTGCGTTTGCAACACGCGGGCGGCATGTTGTTGGCGCGCATCACCCATCGGGCCTGGGATCAGTTGCAGTTGCATGTCGGCCAGCAGGTTTGGGCCCAGTTCAAGTCGGTGGCGGTGGTTCGCTGACCCGTGTTTGCCCTAGCTGACAGGGCTTGATGATCCGTCGATCATCGTGGCATGAACACCTCTTTCAGACTCAATGGCCGATCTGCTCAAACTGCGGCAGACGCGCAAACCCCTTTGCTGTTTGCCTTGATCCAAGATTGCGAGGTCAATGGCGTCAAATACGGATGCGGCAGGGCCCAATGTGGCAGCTGCACCGTCATCCTCGATGGCGAGCCCATCAGGTCTTGTGTCACCCCCGTCTCCAGTGCCTCGGGGCGCTCGATCACCACCCTCGAGGGTTTGTCACAACAGGGCAAACCCAATCGATTGCAACAGGCTTTCATCGATGAGCAGGCGGCGCAGTGCGGGTACTGCACCTCGGGCATGATTTTGCAGGCCCAGGCCTTGCTCAATCGCAACCCCAACCCCAGTGCCGATCAGGTTCGATCGGCCTTAGAGGGCAATCTGTGTCGCTGTGGCGCCCACCATCGCATCGTCAAAGCGGTCTTGCGTGCCGCCAAAGGGGGTTGAGATGAATGCACCCACCACCCGTCGCCATTTTTTGCGCACGACCGGTTTTTTGAGCCTGAGTTTTGCCTTGCCACTTGAATTGGCGCGCTCGCAACAAGGCGTGCGCTTGCCCGGCAACCTCAATACCAACCGTCGACTCAGCGCCTGGTTGCGCATCGAATCGGACCATACCGTCACTTTGATGGTGGGCAAGGTCGAATTGGGACAAGGTGTCTTGACGGCGGTTTCGCAAATTTGTGCAGACGAACTGGATGTCGATTTTGAGCAAATCAGGGTGATCTCGGGCGACACCCAACTGGTGCCCGACGAGGGCATCACCGCCGGCTCTTTGTCCATGCCCTATTGCGCCCCAGCGGTGCGCCAGGCCAGTGCCGAGGTGCGGGCCATATTGTTGGAGCTGGCGGCGCAAAAATGGGGGCGCAGTGCGCATGAGCTCAAAGTCAGCTCGGGCGTCATCCAAGCCCCCAATGGCGACAAGCTGCGCTACGGTGATCTGTTGATCGGGCAGGCCTTAGAGCGCGAAGCCACGGGCACTGTGCCCCTCAAGCCCCTGTCCGAGCACCGCTACATCGGTCGCCCCGTGCAGCGTCCGGACATTCGCCAAAAAGTCATGGGTGAGGCTGTTTTTGTCCAAGAGCAAAGGCCTGCGGGCATGTGGCATGGCCAACTGGTGCGTCCGCCGTCTTACGGCGCCCGATTGATCGATGTCGATCTGCCCAAAGTCCAAGCCATGCCAGGCGTGGTCAAGGTGGTGCGAAATGGCAGTTTTTTGGGGGTGGTGGCCCAGCGCCTGGAACAAGCCCATGCGGCAGCCCAAGCCTTGGCCCAATCGGCCCGGTGGACAAACGGACCGGCTTTGCCAGCCCCAGCCGATGTCGAGTCTTGGTTGCGTCAAGCCCCCAGCCGCTTGATCGAGACCCACAAGCAGCCGCGCACCCAAGGGCCCAGCGCCCACCACACCGTCAAAGCCAGTTATTACCGACCGCATCAGATGCACGCCTCGATTGGGCCGTCGGCCGCCATTGCCCAGTTTGATGGCCAACAGATGGTGGTTCAGACGCACAGCCAGTCGGTGTTTGAGACCCGTCAATCGATTGCCAAACTGTTGGGCTTGCCCCTTGAAAAAGTTCGGCTGCAACATGTACAGGGCTCGGGGTGTTATGGCCACAACTTGGCAGACGATGCTGCTGCCGATGCAGCCTTGCTGGCCCGAGCGGTGCCTGGTCATCCGATCAAGTTGCAATACACCCGCGAACAAGAGCACAAATGGGAGCCCTATGGCTCGGCCATGGCCATTGACATCGAGGCGGGCCTGAACGAGCAAGGCGATGTGGTGGACTGGAACCTGCAAATTTGGTCCATGCCGCACAACACCCGCCCCCAAGGCGATGCGGGCAACATGTTGTCGGCGCTGTACCTTGAAAAGCCATTTGCCCAACCGCTGCCGGGCAATTTGGGGGCGCCCAATTTTGCGGCCGATCGCAATGGCGTGGCCTTGTATGAATTCCCGGGTCACCAGGTCTTGACCCATTTCGTCACTCAGATGCCTTTGCGGGTTTCCTCGCACCGGGGCTTGGGTGCTTACGCCAATGTGTTCGCCATCGAATCTTTCATGGATGAGTTGGCCCACCATGCCAAGGCCGACCCCTTGGCTTTTCGCTTGCGCCATTTGAAGGACCCGCGCGCGCGCGATGCGCTGACCGAGGTGGCTCGGGTGTTCGGTTGGGACAGTTGGCAGCGCCGCCCAGGTCACGGCCGTGGCATTGCATTTGCGCGCTACAAAAACATCGCCACCTACTGTGCCGTGGCCCTTGAGGTGCAGGTCAATCCGGCCACCGGTCATGTGCGGGTGTTGCGCGCGGTCTCCAGCGCCGACAGCGGGCACATCGTCAATCCCGATGGGGTCAGCAATCAGATCGAAGGCGGGTTGATTCAGTCGCTGAGCTGGACCCTGAAAGAGCAGGTGCACCATGACACCCAGCAGGTTCAATCCACCGACTGGGCCAGCTATCCGATTCTGAGCTTCTCAGAGGTGCCACCCGTCGAGGTGGTGCTGATCGATCGGCCCAATGCACCGTTTTTAGGGGCCGGCGAAGCCTCGCAAGGTCCCACCGGCGCCGCTTTGGCCAATGCCGTGTTCGATGCCGTGGGGGTGCGCCTGCGTCAGTTGCCCTTGACCCCCGATCGGGTCCTGAAGGCCATGGGCAAAGCCTGAGGCAGCCAGGGTGCGGCGCTCAATCGTCGCGCTCTGATTCCCGACGCCTGCGCTCGGCCATTGCCTTTTTCACATCCCTGATTTGCCACAGCCCAAAGGCGAGGGCGAGGATGAACACGCCCAACTCGACCCAAATGCCCATTTGACCTCCTGTCAATTTAAGTTGACAAATCCGTATTTACATTTATATTGACATAAATCAATGTCAATTAAAAGTGACATATGGAGGTGGTATGGAACTGCTCAAACGCGCGGAAGATGCGCTGCAATGGCACTTTGATCGGGCTTTGGGGCAAGGCACGCCCAGTGGCCTGGAAAAGGCCATGCGGCTGGCGGTGTTCTCGGGTGGCGCACGCATCCGACCGCAGTTGTGCCTGGCGGTGGCCCAAGCTTGCGGAGACGACATCCCCGAGTTGACCGATGCCGCTGCGGTGGCGGTCGAGTTGATGCATTGCGCGTCTTTGGTACACGATGACATGCCGGCTTTTGACAACGCCGACACGCGCCGTGGCAAGCCCACCGTGCACAAGGTGTACGGAGAGCCCCTGGCCTTGTTGTGCGGTGACGCCCTGATCGTGATGGCCTATCAAGTCATCCTCAACGCCTGTCCCGATCCGACTCGTTTGGGGCCGCTGTTGTCCAATCTGTCCCGCGGAGTAGGGGTGCCCGATGGCATCGTGGCAGGGCAAGCCTGGGAGTGCGAGACGCGTGCCGATCTGGCCACGTATCAGCAAGCCAAAACCGGGGCCTTGTTCGTGACCAGTGTGCGGGCGGGGGCCTTGGCTTGTGGTCAACCGGCCCAGCCTTGGACCGATTTGGGTCGCCACCTGGGGCAAGCCTATCAGGCGGCCGATGACATCCGTGATGTGATGGGACAAAGCAACGAATTGGGCAAGCCCGTGGGCCAAGACGCCTTGCTGGGCAGGCCTTCGGTGATGCGTCAGTTGGGGCTGGAGGGGGCTTTGGCCTATTTCGATGGTTTGATGGATCAGGCGGTCGATTCGGTGCCCGCTTGCAGCTGCCGTGCCATGCTGCAACACCTGGTGCAGCTCGAGGCCAAACGCCTCATTCCGATCAACCGCCCGACGCGTGTGCACGGCCACGCCACCCAGCTGGCAGGTGTGGCGGGGCACTGAGTGAACAGCACCACCTGGCCCACTGCGCCCGCCAACGGCTGGATCGATCGCATGTTGCGACGCATCGAGCAGCGCTTGGCGCAGCCCCAAAGCTATGAATGGGCCAGATCGCATTGGGCCACCCGCTGGTTGGTGCGCCGTCGCACCCAGCAGTTGTTTGGGTGGATGTCGGGCTTTGTGCAAAGTCAGGTGTTGCTGGCCTGCGTGCGGCTGGGCCTGTTGGAGGTGTTGGCTGAGCAGCCGCAGACCTTGGATGCACTGAGCGTGCGGCTGAACGTGCCCGAGCAGGCTTTGCTGCGTTTGTTGTCATCGGCCGTGGCCATGGGCTTGCTGCGCTTGGATTCGGCCGAGTGTTACCGATTGGCTGGTGCTGGGCATGTGTTGTTGAGCCAGCCTGGCATCACCGCCATGATCGAGCACAACCAACTGCTGTATGCGGACATGAGCGAGCCCGACGCGTTCTTGCGTCGCTCTGCGCCCGGACAGATGGGACAGTATTGGACTTATGCCCACGACACGCCGGCGGCCAAGTCGGCCGCCTTGGGTGCGCCCGATTTGGTGCGCTACAGCGGCTGTCTCTTATACACATCTGACG
>CAWUNN010000091.1:0-7061 GCA_963923185.1 uncultured Limnohabitans sp.
CCATTGAAGATTTGGGGCACCAGGCAGCAATCGGCCAAGGTGGGCTGATGGCCATGGCAATAGGTCGATGCAGGGCCTTGGGCCAGTTGACGCTCGAAGGCCTCTAGGCCTTCGCGCACCCAATGGCGATACCAGGTGTTTTTGGTGTCCTCTTCGAGCTTCAATTCGCGGCTGAGGTACTTGAGCACGCGCAGGTTGTTCAGAGGATGGATCTCGCAGGCAATCGACTGCGCCAATGCCCGCACCCGAGCGCGTTGCAAAGGGTCGCTGGGCAACAAAGGTGGCATGGGGTGAGTTTCATCCAAGTACTCGATGATGGCCATCGATTGGCTCAGGCGCTCAGTGCCCAGGTCGAGCAAGGGCACCAGGCCGTCGGCGGCCAGTCCTTGGTATTCGGGCTTGCGGTGATCGCCGCGCGCCAGATGGATGCTGATGTACTCGTAGGGCAGACCCTTGAGTTGCAAGGCAATGCGCACGCGAAACGAGGCAGAAGATCGGAAGTAGTTGTATAGCTTCATGGAACAAGCATAGCGCAGGCCAGGCGCGACGCAAGGGGCATCAAAGGGAATACCCGCGCCGGCTTCGTGCCAGAATCGGCACCGAACAGGGCACATGGCCTTGCTGGCCTGATCTGGCCCGGCCTAAAATCCGATCAGCTTTCATTCAACCGACCCAGAGATCCTTTGATGAGTTTTGTATTCCATCCACCCCAACAGGTGTCTGTGCCCGTGGTGGGCCGACCCGAGCGTTTTCCGGTGCAACGCATTTATTGTGTGGGCCGCAATTACGTCGAACACGCCAAAGAGATGGGCTTCACCGGGCGTGAACCCCCTTTCTTTTTCATCAAGCCGGCCAACACCGTGGTGTTGGCACTGCCCGGCGAGACGGCCGAGCTGCCCTACCCCAGCCTGACCCAAGACTACCAACACGAGATCGAGATGGTGGTGGCCATTGGCGTGGGCGGCAAAAACATCAAAGCCGCCGATGCGCCCAAGCACATTTTTGGTTATGCCGTGGGCCTGGACATGACGCGCCGTGACTTGCAAGGCGAGATGAAAAAACAGGGTCGCCCCTGGTGCATTGGCAAGGCCTTTGACCACAGCTCACCGATTGGCCCCATCACCCCAGTGGATCAAGCCGGCGATGTGAACCATGCGCAAATTCTGTTGCAAGTCAACGGGCAAGACCGCCAAAAAAGCGACTTGACCAAGCTGATCTGGAACGTGAACGAAACCATCGAGCACCTCAGCACCGCATGGGAATTGCAACCTGGTGATTTGATCTACAGCGGCACACCCGAGGGGGTCAAAGCCGTGGTCAAGGGTGATGTGCTGGTGGGCAGCGTGAGCGGCCTGGGCGAGATTCGCCTGAAAGTGGTGTGAGCAGTTGAACTTTTGAGGAGACAAACATGATGCAACGTCGAACCTTGCTGAAAACCGGTGCCGCTGTGGCCTTGGGTACCCCAGGGGTGTATGGCTTGGCGCAACAAAGTGTGACTTTGAAGTTTCACACCTTCATGGCCCCACAGTCGGCGGTCTACCTGACCATGCACAAGGCATGGATGGACAAGGTCGAAAAAGAATCGGGGGGGCGCATCAAATTTGAAGGCTATCCGGCCATGCAATTGGGCGGCACCCCGGTGCAACTGTACGACCAAGCCAAAGACGGCGTGGTCGATATCGTGTGGACTTTGCCTGGTTTGACCGCTGGGCGGTTTCCGCGTACCGAGGTGTTTGAGCTGCCCTTCATGATGAACAACGCTGAAGCCACCTCGAAAGCGCTGTGGGACTACATCCACACCGAAGCCGCCGACGAGTACAAAGACACCCATGTGTTGGCGCTGCAAGTGCACGGGCCTGGCATGTTTCACACGACCGATCGCCCCATCAAGAGCGCGGCCGATTTGAAGGGCTTGAAGTTGCGCGCGCCCACGCGCCAAGTGACCAAATTGTTGACGGCCCTGGGGGCCACCCCGGTGGGCATGCCCTTGCCAGCCATCACCGATGCGTTGTCCAAAGGCACCATCAACGGTTGCGTGATCCCCTGGGAAGTGGTGCCGGCCGTCAAGGTGCATGAACTGGTGAAGAACCACACCGAGTTTCCGGCCAGCGGCACGGCCCTGTACACCACCACCTTTGTCATGGCCATGAACAAAGCGAAGTACGAATCGCTGTCTCCTGACTTGAAGAAAGTGATCGATGCCAATTCTGGGGTCGCCACCTCAGCTTGGCTTGGCAAGGTGCAACAGGCCAACGACATCCCGGGGCGCAAGGCCGCGGTCGATCGAGGCAACAACATCATCACCATGGGCAACACCGAGGTCGCAGACTTCATCAAGCGCTCGAGCTTGGTCGATGACGAATGGGTGGCCGACATGAACAAGCGTGGCTTCAATGGCGCCAAGTTGCTGCAGTCGGCCAAAGACCTGATTGCCAAGTACGGCAAAGCCTGAGCGATCACGGCATGTCAGAGGGCGGCTCCATTCGCCACTGCAAGCGCTGTGGCACAGCGGTGGTGATGCGTTTGCCCGACGACGGCGACACCCGCGTGCGTGCCGTGTGTCCGTCTTGCCACACGGTGCACTATGAAAACCCACTGAATGTGGTGGGCACGATTCCATTTTGGGAAGATCGGGTGTTGCTGTGCAAACGCAACATCGAGCCCCGCTTTGGCAAATGGACCTTGCCTGCGGGCTTCATGGAGTTGGGAGAAACCGTCAGCCAAGGGGCACAGCGCGAGACCATCGAAGAAGCGGGTGCCCAAATCGAGATGTTGGAGTTGTTCTCGATCATGAATGTGGTGCGGGTCGGACAAGTGCACTTTTTTTACCGGGCTCGTCTGACCAGCACGCAGTTTGACCCAGGCCACGAAACCCAAGAAGCTCGGCTGTTTGCCGAGCATGAAATCCCCTGGGACGAAATCGCCTTCAGGACGGTGCGCGAGACCCTGCAGTGCTATTTTGGTGACCGCTCACGCGGCCGTTACGACTTGCATCAGGTGGACATCGCCTGACGCAGCACCTGGGCACACAAGGTGACGGCGGTATTGGCCTCGGCCATGATGCGACCCATGGTGATGAAGCCGTGGATTTGCCGCTCGAAACACACGTATTGACATGGCACGCCCGCTTTGGACAAGGCGTTGGCGTATTGCATGCCTTCATCGCGCAAGGGATCAAAACCCGCCGTCAGCACCAAGGCCGGTGGCAGTTGAGCATGCGACTGGGCCAACAGAGGTGAGGCGCGCCAGTCATCGGCATCTTGGGCACTGGCCAGGTAGTTTTGCTGGAACCAAGTCATGGCATCGCGGGTCAGCAAATAACCTTCGGCGTTGTGGGTGTGGCTGGGTGTCACCATGTGCATGTTGGTCGCTGGGTAAATCAGCAATTGAAAAGCCGGGGGTTGGGCCGACTCACGCAAACCCAGGCACACGGCAGCTGCCAAGTTGCCACCGGCGCTGTCGCCCCCCACTGCGATTCGATCGGGCCGAATGCCCAAGGCTTTGGATTGTTGCTGCACCCACTCAAAGGCAGCCATGCTGTCCAAGTAAGCGGCCGGGAATTTGTGTTCTGGCCCCATGCGGTAGTCGACCGAGACCACCACCACCCCAGCCTGAACACAAAGGCTGCGGCACAGCACGTCGTGGGTGTCCAAGTCGCCAATGGTCCACCCCCCGCCGTGGTAGTAGACCAAAGCGGGCATGGCATCTGTGCCGCGCCCAGGCGGCTGATAACTGCGCACTTTGAAACTGGCTTCATTGGCAGTGATCACATGATCGGCCACTGGGCCCACCTGCGGCGGCTCGGGTTGGCTGAAGGTGCGGCGTGTGCGGTAGGCATCGCGGGCCTGTTCAGGGGTCTGGGTGTGGACCGAAGGAATGTGGTTGTCAACCAGCAGTTGGAGCAAAAAAGCGGCTTGGGGGTCCAGCATGGGTTCACCTTGTGTGGCAATCGATTCACTCAAGAATAACTCAGTGTCGAAGTGGTGACTGCACCCTGGGGTCATGCAGGCAACACCCGAGGTCCAAGCCCTCATAATCTGAAGGTGGATGGGGTTGATTTGCCCTGTTTCCTCTTGTCCATGGAAAGAAACAATCAGCGATGTCTGTGCTACCGCTTGATGGTTACCAAGTGATCGATGCCAGTTCGGTGTTGATGGGGCCCTACGCCAGCCAATGGTTGGGGGATTTGGGAGCCCAAGTCATCAAGGTCGAAGCACCGGCAGGCGACTCGACTCGGCAAACGGGCCCCAGCCCCGAGTCGGGCATGGGCGCCGTGTTCATGGGCACCAACCGCAACAAGCGCAGCGTTGTGATCGATTTGAAACAGCCTGGCGGGCAAGAGGCCTTGCACACCCTGCTGGCCCAAGCCGATGTCTTCATGCACAGCATCCGGCCACAAAAGTTGGCCGCCATTGGTCTGGACCCCGAACAGGTGCGCGCGCGTCACCCGAAACTGGTGTTTGCCACCTTGCATGGCTTCACCGAAAGTGGCCCCTATGGCGGCAGACCCGCTTATGACGACATCATTCAGGGCATGGCGGGTTTGGCCGATTTATCACGTTTGCAAGGCGAACCGCCGAAGTATTTCCCAACGGCCACTGCCGACAAAACCAGCGGTTTGGTGGCAGCCATGGCCATCATGGCCGCCTTGTTGGCGCGAGGACGCGACGGCCAAGGACGCCAGGTTGAAGTCCCCATGTTTGAGAGCATGGTCTCATTCAATTTGGTCGAACATTTGTATGGTCGCCACTTTGAACCACCGACTGCACCCAGCGGCTATCCACGCGTGACCAACCCCTGGCGACGCCCCTACCAGACCAGCGATGGTCATGTCTGCATGATGCCCTACACCGATGCCCATTGGCAGCGATTTTTCAAGGCCTGCGAACGCGAAGACTTGGCCCAAGATGCGCGCTTTGCCACCATGGCCGATCGCACCCGACACATCGCAGATTTGTACGAAACGCTGGGCGCCTTGGTGCGAGAACAGCCCACCCAGCATTGGCTGGATTTGTGCGATCGCATCGACATTCCGGCCGCCCGTGTGAATGCACTGGAAGACTTGACCCAAGATCCTCATTTGCAGCAAACTGGATTTTTTCAGATGTTGCAAGACCCTTCGATGGGCGCTGTGCGATTGGCTGGCGTGCCGGTGTTATTCGATGGCCAGCGACCTGGCGTGGCCATGCCACCCCGATTGGGCCAGCACACCCGCAGCAGTTTGAAAGCGGCAGGTGCCGGTGCTGAGCAAATTGAACAATGGATCGCACAAGGGGCGATCGTGCAAAACGAACGGTTCCAATCATGAGCGCTGGCGTTCCCCGTTTAGGACAAGGCTTTTACTGGCAAGACCTGCAAGTGGGGGCGCAGTTTGACACCTTTGCCCGCACCATCACCGAAGCCGATTTGGTGCAGTTCATCAATTGCACGGGCATGTTGGAGGCCATTTTCATTGAAGACGGCTACAGCGGGGGCGCCATGCCGGGACGCCCCGTGCCAGGGGCTTTGACCTACACCTTCATCGAAGGCTTTATTTTGCAAAGCATGATCCAAGGCACTGGCTTGGCCATGCTCGAGTTGCAGCAAAAAATCCATGCCCCAGTCATGGTGGGCGACACCGTGCATGCCCGCATCGTGGTCGATGAGATCCGGCCCACCTCCAAAAGTGGGCGTGCGGTGGTGACCTCGACCGTGCACGTGCTGAATCAGCATGGAACAGAGGTGATGACGTACGTGGCCAAGCGATTGCTGGCTGGGAGACCTTGATGTCTTGTTTGCTTGGGATGCTTGGGCGCATGGGACTCTTCATGGTCTTGTGGCTGATGGCCTGTCTGCTGCCCTTGTCCCAAGCGTGGGCTCAGGGCAGTACCACGGGGGAGGCCAAACCCTTGAAATTCATCGTGCCATTTCCACCGGGCAGCGGCACCGACACCTCCGCTCGTTTTTACGCACGCAAAATCACCGAACTGACTGGACAAGCGGTCTTGGTAGAGAACAAACCTGGAGCCAATGGATTCATTGCAGTGCGCCAGGCTTTGTCGACCCCCAGCGATGGCAGCACGGTGTTTGTCGGCAGCAACTCGACTTTGGCGGTGAATGCGGCCCTGTTCAAACAACTGCCCTACGACCCTGTGGCCGATTTTGCGCCCTTGAGCATGTTGATGCGCTCCCCTGCCCTGCTGGTGGTGCCGCCCCAGTTGCCACACACCCATTTGAGCGATTTGATTCAAGCGGCACGCGCTCGGCCCCAAGATTTTTCTTATGGTTCGGGCTCTGCCGGTTATCAACTGATGGCCGAGTTGTTCAACGAAGCCGCCCGCACCCAGATCATGGGCGTGCCTTTCAAAGGCGCCAGTGAGGCGGTCACCGCCGTGGCCTCGGGCACGGTGCAAATGGCCTTTGCCGAAATGACCAGTGCCCAAGAGTTGGTCAAAAGCGGCCGCATCCGGGCGTTGGCAGTGGCCTCAGACAAACGCTCGGCGGTGCTGCCCAACGTGCCCACGGCCAGCGAAGCAGGCCTGCCTGGCTTTGCGGCCTACAGCTGGGTGGCGGCCGCCATCAGTGCGCGCGCGCCCAAAGAAGACATCGAGCGGCTGGCGGCCCTGTTCACCCGCATCGCCAATTTGCCAGAAACACGTGAGTTTTATGAGCGCATCGGTGCCGAAGTGATGCGCGGTGGTCCGCCAGAGATGCGGATTTTTCAGCAAGATGAAATTCGCCTGTGGAAGCGCATCGCCTCACAGGCCAAAGTGGAGCTTCAATGACCATGGGCATTTTGTCGTCTTTACAACCTGCCGCGATCCCGGCAGAAGATGAGGCCTTGCGCGCCGAGGTGCGGGCTTTTTTGCATGACCTGAAGGTCAACCATCCGGCCCATCGGCGGGCCCGATCTTGGTCTGGCTACGACCCTGAATTCAGCCGCGATCTGGGCCGCAAGGGTTGGCTTGGCATCACCTTGCCACGCGAGCTGGGGGGCGGGGGCCGCAGCGCCTTTGCCCGCTACGTGCTGGTGGAAGAATTTTTGTGTGCCGGTGCCCCGGTCGGCTCGCACTGGATCGCCG
>CAWUNN010000092.1:0-7023 GCA_963923185.1 uncultured Limnohabitans sp.
AGAGTAGATCGTCGGCAGCGTCAGATGTGTATAAGAGACAGTGTCAAAGGTGTGTAATTTGTCCTTTGTTTGGATGCCTTCTGGGGTGAATTGCTCGATGGGGTATTCACGCAGATCGGCCAACTCGACGTTGTCACGGTTGAATGCTTGAAAATAGCCACTGTCCACCGAGGGTCGGCGGGCCGCAAACGCATGGTCGCGTGGCACCAATTTTTCACGCAACTCGGGCTTTTCGATCACGGACGCGATTTTTTTTCGGATGAATTCGGCTGCGGTGTCATTGGCTTGCTTGTTCAACAAGATGTCAAAGTATGTCAGCGCAAAGCCATAGCCCAGGCGGTGCCATGCAGCCTCGTAAACGGCTTCACGTTCTTCGGGCGTGGCCTCAAGGGCAGATTTTTTACCCGGCAAAAAGCCCAGACCCGTGGGGGAGTTCCAGGCTTGCTCTCGCCGTTGTCGATAATGGGCTTTGACACGTTGGTCTTCTTCTGCCGACACGGGTGCGTTAGAGGCCGGCACACTGTAATTGGCAGTGCGCTGAAACACCGTCAAATGTGCGGCCGTCTTGGCGATGACTGGCGTCATCTGCATGCCCGATGATCCAGTGCCGATGATGGCCACGCGTTTGCCCGTCCAATCCACGTTTTCTTTGGGCCACAGTGCGCTGTGGATGATTTGTCCTTTGAATTGGTCTTGTCCTGGGTAGTGGGGTGTTTTAGGGGCAGACAGCTGACCCATGGCCAATACCAGGTGTTGGGCTTTGAATTGGCTGCCATCGCTGCAACTGATCACCCATTGGGCATGGCTTGGGTCGTACTCAGCTCGATCCATGCGGCATTTGAAGCGGATGTGTGGACGCAATTGAAAACGCTCGGCCACGTGGCGGATGTATTTCAAAATTTCAGGTTGCGTGGCATAGCGCTCACTCCATACCCATTCTTGCTCTAACTCGGGTGAGAAACTGTACGAGTAGTCGTAGCTCTCGACATCGCAACGTGCCCCAGGGTACGCGTTGTGGTACCAAACCCCGCCCACATCGTCGCTGGCCTCAATGACTTGCACTTTTTTGCCCAAGGCGCGCAAAGCGTACAAAGAGCGCAAACCGCCAAACCCTGCGCCAACCACCAACACGTCCACTTCATTCATGGCCTTGCCCAATCCAGATTGCTTTGAATACGCTTGAACACTTAAAAATTCTGAACGGATTATTTAACTACTTGACGGTATTTTAATTAAGTATTAACCCTAGGTTTGATCTGGAGCTGACCGCATGGCCAGGCCATGAAGGGGTGAATCTCTATTGCGATACAGTTTGTGCTTTTGTGCACTCCACGGGGTGCCCGTGGTGAGTGCTTTGAAGATCAATCAACGATTTGCATGGGCTTGGGTCCTGTTTGGCTTTTGTCTTGGGCCGGTGGGTGCTCAAACCAGCTATCCGAGTCAAACAGTCAAAATCATCGTGCCGTTTACAGCAGGCACAGGGATGGACACCATCGCGCGCGTGGTGGCTCCTAAGCTCAGTGAACGGCTGGGCCAACCGGTGGTGGTCCAAAATCAACCGGGGGCCAGTGGCAACATCGGGGCCGAGACTTTGGCCAAATCAGTGCCCGACGGGCATACCTTGCTGATGGGGGCCAACACCATGTTGATGGCTTCGCAAATGTACAAGAACGTCAATTTTGATCCCATCAAAGACTTTGCCCCTGTCAGCATGGCTGCATATGGCTCTTTGATGATGGTGGCCCACCCCAAAACAGGCTTCAAAACGGTGGCCGATTTGGTCAAAGCTGCGCGGGCCAGACCTGGCTCGGTCAGCTATGGTTCACCTGGAGTGGGCACCCCACACCACATGGCCATGGAGCTGTTCAAGTTGGAAACCAATACTTTTATGCTGCACGTGCCTTATCGGGGCTCTGCGGGCTACACGCAAGACCTGCTGGGCGGTGAGTTGGAGGTGGGTTTTTTGCCGGTGCACATCGCCCAAGCCCATGTCAAAACTGGACGTTTGTTTGCGTTGGCCGTGGGCAGTTTGAAGCGCCATCCTGTCGCGCCCGAAGTGCTCACCTTCGAAGAGGCCGGGATCAAGCGCATCGACGTGGATCTTTGGTACGCATTTTTTGCACCCTCTAAAACACCCATGTCGGTGCTCACGCGTTTGAACACCGAGTTGACTGGCATCTTGCGATTGGGCGATGTCAAAGATGCTTTGAGCAAGGCCGGTTTGGATGCCAGCGCATCCAGTCCCGCAGAGCTGTCCGCTGTCATGGCCAAAGATTACCCCAGATGGGGACATGTGATCAGAACCAAGCAGATCAGTGCCGACTGAAACCCACTGCCAGGGCGGGCAGTGGCCTTGGTTCGGATGGGATGCAGGGTCTTTTCAACGCCTCAGGTGTTGCAGCAACGATCGAATGGTCGAAGCTTCGATGTGGGTCTGTGGGGCGGTCCAGGCCACAAATTGATCGGGCCGGATCAGCACCCAAGACATTTCATAGCGGTCACATTCGTGCCCACACTCTTGGGCAATGATGTTCAGGGGCAGGCCGATCGAATCTGCACAGTCTTGCCACATTTGTTGATCGGTGCTGGTCGTCCCCACTGCCAGCAAGGTGTATCCATCGCCCAATTGCTCATCAATGGGGTGTCCGTTGCTGAGCATCGCCGGTGCCAAGTGATGGCCCATTTGGGCTTTGAATTGATGTGATCCTTTGGCCGAGCAAACCGCCCCTTCTACTGGGACTGGCCATGACAGGGGCGAGCCTTCGTAATGGGGCTCAAAGGCATGAACCTCGCCCACCGCTCCTTGAGACCGCTCTTGCCATGCGCTTTCAAATGCTTGCAGATCTTGTTGTGGGTCATGGGCTTGTAGAAAATCACGATCGACTTCTATCGACTTGGCAATGAAGTCGTCACGGGTCGACGCAAACACGGGTCGACGCTCTGCGTCATAAGAGTCCAATAAGGCCTCGCCCCCCCATCCTTGCAGCATGGCCGCCAATTTCCAACCCAAGTTGCGTGCATCTTCAAACCCGGTGTTGACCCCGTAGCCTCCATAGGGTGGGTGGCTGTGGGCGGCATCACCGGCGATGAAGATTCGACCCGATCGGTAGCGGTCGGCCAGCGCAAAACGCAAATTCCAAAAACCGATGTGCTCGATTTCTGCTTCAAATTCAGCACCGGCTGATTCATGCAGCAATCGGATGAAATCGAAATTGTCAGCGGTGGTCCCCATGGGTACCGGTGCATGAAAAAACCAGGTGTTGCCCAAGTCCACACGGCCAAAAAATTTCCAATAACCTTTCAACTCGGGATGTAGCACACAAAAGAAAGACTTGCCTGGGTAGCGGGTGAGCAATTGGTGAAGCTGTGGTGACTTGAAGACCAGCAACACCATGCGACGATCGTGATCAGACAGCGTTTGACTGATTTGCGCTTGCTCTCGGGTGATCGATCGGCTGCCATCGCAGCCCACCACGTACTTGGCACGAAGGGTCTTGGGGCGCTTGCTTTGGACTTCAGAGATCGTGACACTCACACCTGATGGGTCTTGTGAGATGGCGGTGCAATCCCAACCGTACAGGGTTTGAATGTGGGGCAACTCAGATGCCCTTTGACGCAGCACTTTTTCGGTCTGGTATTGGGGCAATCGCTCGTTGTCTTTGAAGTAATAGGGCTTGACCAGTTCACGTGGCATCCAAGTGTAGTGGTAGGGTCCCAACAGGGTGCCATACGAGGTCATGCCGCCAATGCCGAAGTCAGGGGGGATGGTGCGAGCGGCACGCAGCTGTGGTTCGGCCCCCCAAAAATGAAAGTGTTCCATGGTGCGCTGCGTCAGGTTTTGCCCTTTTGGAATGGGTTGGGGCTCGGTGTAGCGCTCAGTCAAGATGCAGCGGATGCCACGTTGGCCCAGCTCGATGGCCAGCCCCACGCCGACTGGACCACCACCGACGATCACCACGTCGGTGTCTTTTGTCTGACTCTCATCGTGCATCATGTATTCCATTTCCAAACGGGAAAATCAACCCATCTGACCGCTTGTGCCGTGACGATGCCGTCATGCATGGGTTGAAAAAAGTACATTCTAAAAAAATCGGATTAAGCTGTAGTCTGTGGGGTCGATGTGGCTCATGGGCCAGATGTCTGGTTTCAAGTCAATGACTCTTTGAGCTTGAGTTTTTCGATCAACAAGGTTTCTTTGCGATAGGTTTCCATCACATATTTTTCGTAATCGGGGCCATCGAGATAGGCCACAGGCACATCCAAACGTGTACAGGCCTCGATGAACTCGGGGCTGGCACAAGCCAGGCGCAAGGCATGACGCCATTGCTGTTCAATTTTGGGGTCGATGCCCTTGGGCGCACCCACTCCGTTGGGCGCATCCACGACCACGTCGTAGCCCAAGTCGCGCAAGGTGGGCACTTTGGGAAAGCCTTGGGTGCGTTGTGCCCCCCAAGTGGCCAACAAGCGCAAGCGTCCAGATTGCACATGGGGGGCCCAGCTGCTTGAATCACTTAACACGTCAATGTGCCCGCTGAGCAAATCTTGCAAGGCCGGCGCACCGCCTTTGTAGGGGATGTGCCTGAGCTCGATGCCTGCGGCCATGGCGAACTCTTCCATGCCCACATGGGCAGCACCTCCCACACCCGAAGTGCCGTAATTGAGGACACCAGGTTGGTTTTTGGCCGCCTGCACCCAGTCTTTGAGGGTCAACCAAGGCGATTCACTTCGAACAGCCATGCCAAAGGTTTGGCCTGAAGTGCGAGCCAAGTAGGTCAAATCTTTGAAGGGTGAGACACTGACCGTGCCCAGTTGGTGAAAGCGGGTGACAGAAATGGGAATTTGGCCAATGGTGTAACCATCAGGTCGGGCGTGGGCCAGCGCCTTCAGACCCAACATGCCCGCCGCCCCGGCTTTGTTGTCCACCACCACCGGTTGACCCAAGACCTTAGAGGCCGATTGGCACAAGGCTCTCATGGTGGCATCGGCAGTGCCCCCCGCAGGCCAGGTGCAAATGAACGTCACAGGCCTCTCAGGCCAGCGATCTGCGCGAGCCAGCGGCCAGCCCAAAGAGGCCGCCGTGACGGCCTGGATGACGGTTCTGCGTTGCATGGGTTCCTCGGTGATGTATCCATGATAAGGCTGGATGCTGTCTAGTGCTCTGTCCATTTGGGTGTGAAAAAAATCCCTTAAACTGAATCATGATGATCATTGCCCATGTCCAATCCTGTCATGCCTGAGAACAGCAAAACCATTGGGGTGGTGGCCTTGGGCGAGGCTTTGATTGAATTCAATCAAATCCAGTCTGATCCCCCCACGTATTTACAAGGCTTTGGCGGCGACACCAGCAATGCGGTGATTGCAGCGGCCAGAGCAGGCGTGCCCACGGCGTACTTGACCTTGCTGGGTGAAGACCAGTGGGCGCAGCGGCTGTTGCAACTGTGGCAGGACGAAGGGGTCTCGGTGCAAGGTGTGCGAAGCCTCAAGGGTCAGCGCACGGGTTTGTATTTTGTCCACCATGACGACCATGGGCATCATTTCAGTTATGCCCGCAGCGGATCGGCTGCCAGTCAGATGGCGCCCGATCATTTGCAAGGCGACTGGCAAGAATCGATTGCTCGCAGCCAGTGGTTGCATGTGTCTGGTATTTCATTGGCCATTTCCGAGTCGGCCAGGCGCACCACTTTGGCCGCCATGGACCTGGCCAGAAAAGTCGGAACCCAAGTCTCCTTGGACACCAACCTCAGGCTTTCGCTGTGGCCACTGACCGAAGCTGTCGAGACTTTGACACGGGCCATTGAGCGTTGTGACCTGCTGCTGCCAAGTGCCGAGGACTTGACGCAATTGACCGGTTTGCAAGAACCCCAAGAGATGATCGATTGGTGCCACGCACAAGGCGCCAAGCAAGTGGTGCTGAAAATGGGGGCGCAAGGCGCCTGGGTCAGCCAAAGCGGCTGCACCAGCAGGGTTGAGTCCAAACCAGTCCAAGCCGTGGATGCGACCGGTGCCGGTGATTGTTTTGGTGGTCATTTGCTGGCCCGACTGGTTCAGGGCGACACATTAGAGGTGGCCGCGCAATGGGCCAATGCCGCTGCGGCCTTGTCGGTACAAGGTCATGGGGCCATCGCTGCTATGCCGACCCAGCAACAGGTCAAGGCTTTCTTAAAGGCTTGAGCAAGCCTTTAGCGCAGGTGACAAGAGGCAGGGAACTCCCGATCCACTTGGTCTTGGTTTTGGGTTAAAACCGAGAACACACAGCCATTTATTCTGGCTGCTCCACATTGTTCGAAGGAGATCAAGATGCTGCGACGTAACTTGGCCAAGTTGATGGCTGCTTTGCTCATGTGTGGGGCCATGGCCCATCAGGCCTGGGCCCAAAACTATCCCACACGGCCCATCACCCTGATCGTGCCCTGGGGGGCCGGGGGTGGCACCGATGCCGTGGCTCGCATCATTGCCGCTTTGCTGGAAAAAGACTTGGGCCAACCGGTCAATGTGGTCAATCGCACCGGTGGCAATGGTGTGGTGGGGCATTCGGCGATATCTTCAGCCAATCCCGATGGTTACACCTTGGGCATGATCACAGTCGAGATCTCGATGATGCATTGGGCCGGTCTGACCCAAATGACGCCTTCAGATTTCACCCCCTTGTCGCTGATGAACATCGACCCGGCAGCGGTCACCGTCAAGGCCGATTCGCCCTACAAAACCCTGGACGACTTGATCAAAGCCATCAAAGCCAATCCGGGCAAATTCAAAGGTTCGGGCACCGGGCAGGGCGGTATTTGGCATCTGGCCTTGGCTGGCATGCTCAGTGACTTGAAGGTGGATGTGGCGGCAGCCCCATGGGTGCCCTCGAACGGCGCCGCTCCTGCCATGAACGATTTGGCCGCGGGTGGCATTGAATTCGTCACTTGCTCGCTGCCCGAGTCCAGGGCCTTGATTGATGCCGGTAAAGCCCGTCCATTGGCGATCATGGCCAAAACACCAGCTGCTTTGTACCCCCAGGTGCCGACCTTGAAGTCA
>CAWUNN010000093.1:0-6948 GCA_963923185.1 uncultured Limnohabitans sp.
ATGGGTGTGCAAGTCCACGATGCCTGGCATCAAAGTCAAACCATCGGCTTGCACCGTGGTGTGGGCCGATTCGGTGACCGCACCGATTTGCGTGACGATGCCATCTTGGACAGCGACATCGGCTTGGATCGGCTCAGACCCCAGTCCATCATGGACCCAGGCGCCGCGCATCAACACATCGAGCATGAGGGCATCCTTAAACGGTGGCCACGCCGGTGGCCGGCGAGCCGACCGCGCCCGGCAAACGCAAAGGCGGGGCGGTCAATAAAAAGCGATGACGTCCATGTTCGCGCAGCCATCGTGCCAGCGGGCCCAAGTGCCAAATCTCACCCAAGTGCACCCCCAACTTGAAGATGCAATGCTCGTGCAGTGGCAAGGTGGCACAAGGCCCGTTGCGGTGCGTGGCCGGATGTGCCTCGACTGCATAGTTGTCGGCAATCAGGGCGACCAAGCCGCTGTCGGTGATCCATTGCAACAGTTTGGGGTCGCGGCCTTCTAGGCCTGCACCGTATTTCTCTAAGATGTCGGCCGGGGGTTGCTTGTTCATCTCGAGCAAGACATCGGCAAAGCCAGTGTGCAAGCACACCATGTCACCCGCCTCGACGCTGACGCCGTCTTTTTTCATGATGTCCATCAGCATGTCGTGGTCCACCACGCTGCGTTGGCGACCCAAATGAGCCGCCAGGTCAATCATGACGGCGCGGCCTTGAACGCAACGCGCCGACATGTTCTCGATGCCCAGGGCCTTGGCGCCACTGGTGGACTCGCGCGGGATGTCCAAGTGGCCAAAGATGCCTGCACCCTCGACGCTGGCCGGGCCCACCACGTCGACCCCGGCGCGCCAACCGTTGTAGTACACCGCTTCGGCAATGCCATCGCCGTCGGCATCGAACATCGAACCCACATGGGCCAGGCTGTCCCACTGAGAGCTGTATTGCAGGTGCATGACCACCAAATCATCGCTGACCACATCGGTGCAATTGGGGTCGTCGGCGATCAAGCGGTAGTTCATGTTGGGCTTGCCGTTGCGCAGGGTGGGGCGCAACACCGGGGGCAGTCGGCGCGGATTGAGCACGCTGCCGCCAGGGTAGTCCAGCGGCAAACTCAGGTTGAAGGTCAGACCTTGTTTGACCTCGGCCATGCCTTGTTTGACTTTTTCTGGGGTCAACAGGTTCATGCGGCCCAATTGATCGTCGGGGCCAAAGTCGCCCCAGGTGGAACCGGCCGGTCGTTGTTTCCAGCGTGTCGATGTGCTCATGGCAGTCTCCTTGCGTGACATCTATTATTCAAAACCCTGGGCGTCTTGCATGGCAAGCAGGCGACACGAAACAATGTCTAGGGTAAACACCGATGAGATTTTGTCACCTGAATTTCCGTCGAACGATTTGATTTTTCTTAAGATGGGACAGTCCGATTGCGAAACATTGACCCTGCAGGAGTTCAAGCCATGTCCAGCTCATCCCTCTTCTTCAAGCGCCTTGGTCTGAGTGTCGCTTTGTGGGCCTTGGTCTCGACCTCGGCCCTGGCCCAACAAGCCATCAAGATCGGATGGTTGTCTTCACTGACCGGGCCCTTGTCTTCTGCGGCCATCGCTGAGAACATGGGCGTGCAATTGGCGGTCGAAGAAATCAACAAGGTCGGTGGCATTTTGGGCCGGCCCATCGAATTGCTGACCCGTGACACCGCAGGCGACCCGACCAAGGCGGTCAACTTTGCCCAGCAACTGGCCTTCAGTGACAAAGTGCATGCGGTCATCGGACCGGTCAACTCTGGCGAAGGTTTGGCTTCAACGCCGATTTTGGCGCGTGCCGGCGTGCCCAACTTGGCCATTGGGGCGGTCGACGAGTTGATCGATCCGGTCAAATATCCGCGTGCATTCAGAGTCATCAACACCAATCGCCAATGGATTTCAACGGCCAATGATTACGCCTTGAAGGTTTTGAAAAAAACCAAGGTCGCGGTGATCGCCGATACCTCGGGTTATGGCACTTCAAGCGCCAAGACCGCCATCGAGTTGCTGGAAAAGGCTGGCATCAAACCGGTGTACACCGCTTTGGTGGACAACAACAAAACCGATTTGACCGATGAGATGACCAAAGCCAAGGCCGCAGGTGCCGACGTGGTCATGCCTTGGTCGGCCGCCACAGGACTGCTGGGGCGTTTGCTCAATGCACGTGGTGAAATGGGCTGGCAAGTGCCTGTGGTCGGTCACCCGGCCCTGATGGCGGCCCAAATCAAAAAGCTGCTGAACAAGCCCGAGTACTGGGAGAATGCCTTTGCCGCCGGTTATGTCAGCACCACCTTTGGGGCCGATGGAAAATTGCCCGAGCGCACCCAACAATTGGTCGACAAGGTGCGTCCCCGCCTGGGCGGTGGTGAGATCGATGTCTTGTTTTGGTGGATCGCCATGGGTTACGACACCGTCAAGATTTTTGAGCACGCCATCAAAACCGCGGGTTCGACCGATGGCGCGGCCATTCAAAAGGTTTTGGAAAACACCCGTGATTTCAAAGGCGTCTATGCCACCTACACTTGGACTCCGACCGAGCGCAATGGCTTTCCGGACAGCAACATGGCGGTGAACGCCGCCAACACATTCAAGGACGGCAGTTTCAAGTTGGCGCCACGCTGACCGCTCAGCGCAGTCCCATTCTCATCTCCATTCCCATGCTCACTGTCATCGTGACCGGTTTGGCCATTGGCATGTTGTATGCCGCCGTGGCCTTGGTCTACAACGTCATGTATTCGACCTCGAAGGTGTTGTCGGTCACCACCGGCCATCTGTCCATGGTCGGGGGGGTGATCGGCGCCTATTTGCTGGGTGAGTGGCATCTGCACTGGACCTTGGGCTTGCTCGGGGCGGTGTTGGCCGGTGCTTGGTTTGGATGGTTGACCGATGTGTTGGCCATTCGCAGGGTGCTGGCACGCAGCGACGAGCACCTGTGGTTGCTTAGCACTTTGGCCCTGGCCACCATGGTGCAGCAAGCCGTGGGCTTGTGGTGGGGGACCGAGCCCAAGCCATTTCCGCGGTTGATTGCGCAAGACTTTGGGGCGGGATTGTGGGATCAAAAATTTTGGCTGCCCATCGCCATGGCCCTGATCATGGCATTGGGTTTAGAGCTGTTTTATCGGCGCACCATGTACGGCAAAGTCTTCATGGCCATGTCCGAGGACGCCTTTGCAGCCCGAGCGCGTGGCATCTCGACCGATCGCATCCGCCTGGTGTCTTATTTGTTGTCGGGTGCCTTGGGGGGCTTGGCGGGTTTTGCGGCCGGTCAGTTGACCTTTGCATTTTTTGCCCTGGGTCACACCTTGACGTTGCTGGGCTTCATCGCGTTGGCCGTGGGCGGCTTGGGCAGCAACTTGGGTGCCATCATCGGTGGGGCCGCATTGGGCATTTTGACGGCCATGGCCAGTTACTTCTTTGGTGGCGAATACCAACAGACCATCGCGGTGGGCCTGTTGATGTGTGTGCTGCTGCTCAAACCAGAAGGTTTACTGGGTGCCAAGTACGTGAGGCCGGTATGAAGCTCAACCTTCGATTGGCCAGTGTCTGCCTGGGTGGTTTGATGTGTGTCACCTTGCCATGGTGGGCCAGTGACCAGTATCAATTGCATTTGGCGACCTTGATCGGTGTCTATTGGATCTTGGTGGCAGGTCTGAATTTGGTGGTGGGTTACAGCGGCCAACTCTCGATTGGCCATGTGGGTTTGTTGTGCATTGGCTCGTATGCGTTTGCCATTTTGTCGGGCAAGTGGGGCTGGCATCCGGCCTTGGGTGTGGCCGCCAGCACCGCCATGGGCGCGTTGTGTGGTTTGGCGCTGGGTTTGCCTTCACTGCGTTTGCCGGGTTTTTACTTTGCCATGGCCACCATGGCCTTCACCATGATCGTCAACGAATTGGTGCTGGCCCAGGTCGATTTGACCGGGGGTGGAGTGGGTTTGGCTGGCCCCATGTTTCCGCCCCCTTTTGATTCACCGGGCGGCTTTTATGCGCTGGTGGTCTCTTTGGCCTTGGGGGTCACGTGGTTGAGCTGGAACATTGCGCGGCGCATGTGGGGGCGTGCCCTGATCTCGATCAGGGACAACCCGGTGGCGGCCCAAGCAGTAGGGGTGCCGGTGTTTCGGGCCAAGCTCTTGGCATTTGTGTTCAGTGGCGCCAGCGCTGGCATGGCCGGCGCAGTTTTTGCCAGCTTGCAAAGTTACATCACGCCCGATACCTTTGTGTTTGAGCTGAGCATGTTCTTTTTTGTGTGCATCATCATTGGGGGTCGGGGCAGCATTTGGGGACCGTTTTTTGGTACCGTGGTGCTGACGGCCTTGCCCGAGATGGTGGCCCCTTTGGCCAAGCTGGGCAATTTTTTCTATGGCCTGCTGTTGCTGCTGGTGGTGTTGTTGGTGCCCGAAGGGATCGGGCGCATGTTGACCTTGCTGGGTGAGCGGCTGCGCCCACGGACCGTGCACCGCAGTCCGATCTCGCCCGATTTGAAGCGGCTGGCACAGGCCTTGAAAGAGCGGCCATGAGTCAAAGCGCACAGGTGCAGCTGCAAGCCATCGAGATCACAAAAGAGTTTGGTGGTCTGCGGGCGCTGGATCAAGTCAGTCTGAGCGTGCGATCCGGCGAGGGGCATGGATTGATTGGCCCCAATGGCAGCGGCAAAACCACTTTGCTCAACATGCTGTCGGGCTACTACCAGCCCACGGCGGGACGCATCGTTTTGGGCGCCGAAGATTTGTCGGTGCAGGCTGTGCAACGCCGAGCCCAGTTGGGCGTGGCCCGCACCTTTCAAAAACCCAGGCTGATGCCCATGTTGTCGGTGCTGGACAACGCGGTGTTGGGCGCTTGGACGCATGCGCAATCGGGTTTTGTGTCCACCGCCATCGCCAGGCCTGCCGTGGCCCAGGAAGAGAGCGCTTTGCTGCAGCACACCCAAGAGTTGCTGCATGGGGTGGGCTTGGGCCATGTGATGAACCGTCCAGCCAGTTTGCTGGACCATGCCGAGCAGCGTTTTTTAGAGATCGCCCGTGCCTTGGCCATGCGACCCCGGTTTGTGTTGTTGGACGAGCCAGCGGGCGGTTTGACCGAGCCCGAGATCGAACATCTGGGCGGGGTCATTCAAACCTTGCGCGACAGTGGCATGGGCGTGTTGCTGGTCGAGCACCACACTGATTTTGTGTTTCGCATCTGTGACCGAGTCACCACCTTGCATGTGGGGCGCATGATTTGCCATGGCAGTGCGCAACAAGTCAGAAACGATTCCGAGGTGATTCGGGTGTATTTGGGAGCATGAACTTGTCCAACTCTGCGCGCCCCACAGAAGTCTTGCTCGATGTGCAAGGCTTGCATGTGGCCTACGGCAAGGCCGAGGTGGTGCATGGGGCCAGCTTGCAAGTGCGAGCGGGCGAGTTCGTGGTGCTGTTGGGGCGCAATGGCGCTGGCAAAAGCTCGTTGTTGCATGCCATCAGTGGTTTGATCCCCAAGCGCAGGGGTCGCGTCGTGTTCGCGGGTCAAGACCTCAGCCAAGCCAGTGCCCGCGAGATGGTGCACGCTGGCGTGATCCAAGTGTTAGAGGGACACCGGGTGTTTCAGCAGCTCAGTGTCGAGGACAATTTGCTGATCGGCACTTATGCCCGGGCACCGCGCGGTGATCGACGCTTGTTGGAGCAAGCCTACGACTTGTTTCCTGAAATGGCCGACAAGCGTCATCAAATGGCCTCGCGCCTGTCAGGTGGTCAACAGCAAATCTTGGCCGTAGCCCAAGGGGTGGTGGGACAACCCCGGTTGCTGATTTTGGATGAACCCTCCAGCGGCCTGGCACCCATGGTCATCGATCGCATCTTGGAGGTGGCCAGCGGTTTGTGCCGGCAAGGCGTGGCCATTTTGTTGGTCGAGCAATTGGTGGACAAAGCCTTGCGCCATGCCCACCATGGTTACCTGATGGAGACTGGGCGCATCACCGCAGATGATTCTGCGACAGCGCTGCGCACCAGTGACCTGATCCATCGGGTCTATTTGGGGCAAGCCCACCATGAATGAAGGCGACTTGACGCCATGAGCCAAGTCATATCTGGGCCTGTCACGCCCTCGGCTTATCTGATTGGACACGGCTTGACACCGTATGGGCGACATCCAGGGCAGGGTACTTTGGATTTGATGAGCCAGGCCACTCGCCTGGCATTGGCCGATGCCCAGTTGCAACGCCAAGACATCGATGCGGTGTTGTGCGGCTACTCGACCACCCAACCCCATTTGATGCTGGCCACCGTGTTTTGCGAGCATTTTGGTTTGCACCCCAGTCATGCCCAGACCGTTCAAATGGGTGGGGCCACTGGTTTGGGGTTGGTGATGTTGGCCTGCCAATTGGTGCGCGCGGGCGCCGCCCGACGGGTCTTGGTGGTGGCAGGCGAGAACCGCATGACCGGGCAAAGTCGAGACAGTGCCATCCAGGTGTTGGCCCAAGTGGGGCATCCGCGCTACGAGGTGCCCTTGGGCGCCACCATCCCCGCTTACTATGGCTTGGTGGCGTCGCGTTACATGTTTGAGCATGGCGTGAGCGAGCGAGATTTTGCAGCCCTGGCGGTCTTGATGCGACAGCACGCTTTGTCCCATGAGGGGGCGCAGTTCAGGCAAGCCATCACCGAAGACGAGGTGTTGGCTTCGCGCCCCATTGCCAACCCCTTGAAGATGCTGGACTGTTGCTCGGTAGCCGATGGCGGCTGCGCCGTGATCGTCAGTGCCGATGCATTGGGCCCGTACCCAGTTCGCATCAGCGGTTGGGCGCAGCATCACAACGCCCAACACATCAGCGCCATGGCCTCCCTCAGTGATTTTGGATCGGCACGTTGCACCCAGCAGGCGCTGGCCGCAGCGGGTCGAGGGCTGGGTGATGTTCAGTATGCCGCCATCTACGACAGCTTCACCATCACCTTGACCATGTTGTTGGAAGAA
>CAWUNN010000094.1:0-6904 GCA_963923185.1 uncultured Limnohabitans sp.
GGTTTGGTGATCGGTGTGAGTGAATCGGTGACCATGGCAGTCAGCTCACCCGCTTGGGCCCCGCTGGTGTCTTTCTCTTTGTTGATTGGCGTGCTGATGTTGCGCCCTGGAAAGCTCTGAATGAACTTCAAAGTGGTCAGCAGCGTGTTGGCGTGCGCTTTGTTGTTGGCAGGGCTGCCTTTGATGAATTGGCCCTCTTTTTATGAGTCTTTGCTCTATCTGATCTTCATTTGGGTGGTGTTGGCCGTTTCTTGGAACGTGCTGTCAGGTTATTCTGGCTATTTTTCGTTTGGCCATGGTGCGTTTTATGGCTTGGGGGTCTACACCACGGCCGTGTTGTCGGGCAAACTCGATTGGCCATTTTTAGCGACCCTGCCGTTCGCTGCCCTGATCCCTGCCTTGTTTGGCATCGCTCTGGGCGCGGTGGTGTTCAGGGTGCGACGCTTGCGAGGGGAGTTGTTTGCCTTGCTCACCTTGGCCATCACCTTTGTCGTCTCGGTGATCATTTTGAACACGCCCATTGACGGCGGGCCTGGCATTTATCTCTCCAACGTTGAGGTGCCCAAATGGGCGGCGACGCCTGCCTCGACCTTTTATTGGTTGGCTTTGGCTTTGGCCACCCTCACGCTGCTGATCGCTTATGCGATCTACCGCGGCAAATTGGGCTTGGGCCTGTTTGCCATTCATGACGACGAAGACGTGGCCGAAGTGCAGGGCGTTCAAACCTACCGCTACAAACTGATCGCGCTGGGCATTTCGTGTGCCTTGGCTGGGGTGGCCGGTGGCATTCAGGCTTTGTTTGTGTCCTATGTCACCGTGGGTGAAATTTTCAACATGGTGGTGCCCCTGTTTGTCATGCTCATGAGCGTCTTGGGTGGCACCCGCCATTGGTTGGGTCCTGCCATGGGGGCGGCCTTCATCACTGTGTTGTTGTACTCATTCACCAGTGGCGAGATGGCAGTCATGGGTCGTGCCCTGGTGGGCTTATCGTTGATTGTGGTGATTTTGTTTTTACCGAAAGGGCTGGTGGGCCAATGGGTGCATCGGCGTCGGCATGCCAAGCGGGCCGTGCTGGATTTGCCTCAACCCATGCGACATGCGCCAGCGCTGCTCAGTTCGGTTGGCAACGACCCATTGCTCAGGGCTGAGCAAATTTCAAAAAATTTCCATGGTGTCCAAGCTTTGTCTGGCGTGGACTTGGAGGTGCGAGAGGGTGAAATATTGGGGCTGGTTGGACCCAATGGCTCGGGCAAGTCCACCATGGTCAATGTGATCACCGGACTGTTCAAACCTGAGCAAGGGCATTTGTGGTTCATGAATGAAGACTTGGTGCCACAACCCAGTTACCGTGCGGCCCAACTGGGCATCGCACGCACTTACCAAATTCCACGCCCCTATCCCAATTTGACGGTGTTGCAAAACGTGGTCTTGCCCGCCATGTTTGGTTCGCAGCGCATGAGCATGGCGCGGGCCCGCGAGCAAGCCATGCACAGCCTTGAGTTTGTCGGTTTGGCCGACCGGGCGTTGGATTTGCCCACAGAGTTGAACCTGCATCAGCGCAAGTTTTTGGAATTGGCGCGAGCCTTGGCCAACTCACCCCGCTTGGTCTTGCTCGATGAGGTGTTGGCAGGGCTGACCCCCACTGAAATCGAACATGCCATTTTGACCGTTCGCACCATCCGAGATCAAGGGTCTGCGATTTTGTTCATCGAGCACAACATGCGCGCCGTGCTGGAATTGTCTGACCGCTTGATGGTGCTCAACCATGGCAAAGTGATTGCCTGTGGTGCACCCCGTACCGTGATCCGCCAAGCCGATGTGGTGACGGCCTACTTGGGCGCCTCCAGCGCACAGCCATGAATTTGACCCCAATCCTTCAAGCCCATCACCTCAGCGTGGCCTACGGCGATGCCGTCGCCTTGTGGAATGTGGATTTGCAAATTGATCAGGGCGAGCTGGTGGCGGTGGTCGGCCCCAATGGGGCAGGCAAAACCACCTTGGTCAACGCGCTGATGCGTTTGTTGCCCATTCGATCGGGGCAGTTGATGTTGCGAGGCCAAGAGGTGACCCAAATGGGTGCCCAAGCCATGTGCGATGCAGGGGTCTCTATCATCCCTGAGGGGCGCAAGCTGTTTGGCCAGATGTCCGTCGAAGACAACCTGGACATTGGCGCTTACCGAGTCGGCGCACGGGCCGATTTGGTCACCCGCAAAGAGCAAGTGTTTGAGCTCTTTCCCATTTTGAAAGAGCGGCGCTGGCAAATGGCCGGCACCTTGTCGGGCGGTCAGCAGCAAATGGTGGCCATTGGGCGTGCCCTGATGGCCAAGCCTCAGCTTTTGTTGATCGATGAGCCCTCATTGGGGTTGGCTCCTGCCGTGGTGGACCAAGTGTTTGAAGTGATTCAAAAAATTCATGCATCCGGTGTTTCGATGCTGTTGATCGAGCAAAATGTCACCCGCGCATTGGCGGCGGCCTCGCGCGCCTATGTGTTGGAAGGGGGGAGGGTGGTTACCAGTGGCCCCACGGCTGATCTGGCACAAGACCCCCATATTCGACAAGCTTATTTGGGCGAGAGCGTTTGAACATGCTTGAGCCCGTTTCACACTGAGAATGGACATGAAGATTTTGATCTTGGGTGCCGGTGGCATCGGCGGTTATTTTGGGGCCCAATTGCTGCGCACGGGCGCTGACGTCACTTTTTTGCTGCGGCCTGGGCGCAAAGCCCAAATCGACCAGCGCGGATTGCAAGTTGAAACCCCCGCAGGTTCTTTTGTGGTCAATCCCCGCACCGTCACGGCAGATGCGGTGCAAGCCGAGTACGACTTGATCGTGCTGGCATCCAAGGCTTATGACCTGGACGATGCGCTGCAGTCGCTCCAAGGGGCGTTAGCGCGTGGCGTGGTGCTGCCATTCTTGAACGGGCTGGATCACTTGACCTGGTTGGATCAACGCTTGGGGGTGCAGCGCGTGATGGGAGGTGTCGCTCACATTGCTGCCACATTGACCCCCGAGGGCGTGGTGCGCCAGTTGGGCGACATGCATCGCTTGACCGTGGGGGCGCGCCATGCATCGCAACAACAACTGGCGCAAGACTTTGTGGCGCTGTGCCAAGCCACCCCTTTTGATCAGGCTTTGTCTGAGGACATTGAGCAAGTGCTTTGGGAAAAGTGGGTCTTTTTGGCCACCCTGGCGGGCATGACCACCTGCTGCCGGGGCACGGTGGGGCAGATCGTGGCCACCCCCTATGGCCAAGAGGTGACCCTGGCCATGTACCAAGAGTGTGTCCAGGTGGCTCAACACAGTGGCCACCCCATCACGGGTGTGGCCAACGAGCGCGCCATCGCGATGCTGACCGCACCGGGCTCCACTTTTGCCGCCTCGATGCTGCGTGACTTGCTCGCTGGCGGGCGCACTGAGCAAGACCACATTTTGGGCGCCATGGTCAGGCGCGCCCAGGCCCTGGGTGTGGCAACGCCCTTGCTCAAGCTGGCGCTGACTCATTTGGGTGTGCAGACCGCTTGATATCATGCGGGTTGTCATCACCATCTAAAAATAAGAGAGACAAGGGCATGCAAGAAACCATTTTGGGATTTGGGGCCATTTTTTTATTGGCCATGATCCGAATCCCCCTGGCCTATGCCATGGGCATTGTGGGTTTTGCAGGCATTGGCTTTTTGATCGGATGGCCGGCCGCCAACGCCAGTGTCGCCCAAGTGGTTTATGAGACCGGCTTTGCTTATGTCTTGTCCACCATCCCATTGTTCATCTTGATGGGCAACTTCATGGCGGTGGGTGGGCTGGCCGAAGAGCTCTTCAAGTGTGCCGACGCCTTTGTGGGGCACATCCGCGGCGGTCTGGCCCATGCCACCGTGGTGGCTTCAGCTGGTTTTGGTGGACCTTGTGGATCATCCATTGCCACCGCCGCCACCATGAGCAAAGTGGCCTATCCGGCCATGCGCAAATTGGGGTACAGCCAAGAGCTCTCAACCGGTGCGCTGGCCGCTGGGGGCACCTTGGGCATCATGATCCCGCCTTCGACCATCATGGTGATCTACGGCATCATCACTCAAACCCACATCGGCAAATTGTTTGCTGCAGGCATCATCCCGGGATTGATCACCACGGCCTCGCTGATGCTGGGCATTGCGTTCATCACCCGTCAAAACCCGGCCTTGGCCCCTGCAGGTGAGCGCCACTCGTGGTCGCAACGTTGGCAATCGCTCAAAGCCATCTGGGGCTCGATGCTGCTGATGGTGGTGGTGCTGGGTGGCATTTATGGTGGGGTGTTCACCTCGACCGAGGGCGCGGGCATTGGTGCCGCTGGCGCCTTCATCTTGACGCTGTTGCGCGGCAAGTTCACCTGGCGCAATCTGTATGACACCTTGGTCGAGTCGGCACGCACCACGGCCATGTTGTTCACCTTGTTGATCTCGGCCAGCATCTTTGCCAATTTTGTGAACTACACCACCATGCCCAATGACCTGAAAACCTTGATCGAAGAGGTCAAGCTGGCACCCATTTTGGTGGTGGGTTTGATGATGCTGATCTATGTGGTGTTGGGCACCATCATGGAAGAGCTGACCATGGTGCTGTTGACCATCCCGTTGTTTTTTCCGATCGTCATGCAACTGGGTTTTGACCCGGTTTGGTTCGGCATCTTGATCGTGATGGTGGTGCAAATCGGCTTGATCTCACCCCCTGTGGGCATGAACCTGTTTGTGCTCAATTCATTGCTTGAAGACGTCAAACTCAATGCCATTTTCAAGGGCGTTTGGCCCTTTGTCTTGGTGCTGGTTTTGAATTTGATCTTGTTCATGGTGTTTCCATCGCTGAGTCTGTGGATACCTTCCATGATCGACTGAGCATGAAGCTGGACTTCATTCCAAAGCCATTGACCCAAATGATGAGGAGATTGACATGAAATGGATCGTGGGTTTATCGCGGCTGTGCGCCATCTTGGCCGGCCTGATCCTGATCTTTGTGGCTGTGCTGACTTGCTTCAATTTGTTGTTGCGCAATTTGTCAGACAACTCGTTTGCGGGTGTGTTTGAAGTCACTGCCATGTCCACGGGTGCGGCCATTGCCCTGTTCATGCCCTTGGCCCAAATTCGCCATGCCCACATCATTGTGGACTTTTTCACCACCCATGCCCCAGAAAAAATGAATGAACTTCTGGACCGCCTGGGCGCTTTCATTTTGGCGTTGACCTTTGCCATGTTCTCATGGCGCACGGGCTTGGGGGCTCTGAATGCCTTGGAGGTGCATTCAGAGACCCAGATCATGGGCATTCCCGATGGCTGGGTGTACGCCTCGATGGTGCCTCCTTTTGTATTGAGTGCGGTGGTGGGCTTGTACCAAACCGTGTTTGGCCTGGACGGCCTCAAGGAGTCTTGAGATGAGCTCATTGCAATTGACCGGGCTGATCTTTGGCTCGATGTTGCTGTTGATGGCCATTCGCATTCCCATTGCCATCAGCATGTTCTGTGCCGGCTCGATCGGCTACATCATGCAATCGGGTTGGCCGCCATTTTTGAGTTTCATGAACTCGAATGCTTTTGCCCGTTTCGCTGGCTATGACCTCAGCGTCATCCCCTTGTTCATTTTGATGGGTAACTTTGCCACCAAAGGCGGCATCAGCAAGTCTTTGTTTGAATTCGCAGCCAGCGTGATGGGTGGATTCAAGGGTGGCTTGTCCATGGCCTCTTTGTTGGCTTGTGCGGCTTTTGGGGCCATCAGCGGTTCTTCGGTGGCCACGGCCGCCACCATCACTGGCGTGGCCCTGCCCGAGATGCGGCGTCACGGATATTCAGGGCGCATCGCCACCGCCACCTTGGCCGCTGGGGGCACCTTGGGCATTCAGTTGCCGCCCTCGGTGGTGCTGGTGATCTATGCCATTTTGACTGAGCAAAACATCAGCAAACTGTTCGCCGCTGCAGTCATTCCCGGCATCATCGCCTTGGTGGGTTACATGGTGGCTGTGGCTTTGTATGTTCGCATCTATCCGGGTCATGCCCCAGACGTGGACACCGATCGCGAGCCCATGACCTGGTCCAAAGTGTGGGGCGTGGCCCCAGTGCTGGTGGTCTTTTTCTTGGTCTTTGGCGGCATTTATGGTGGCTTTTTCACGCCCACCGAAGGTGCGGCGGTGGGGGCCACTTCGATCTTTTTGACTGCCGTCATCAAGCGTCAGATGACCTTCAAGCTGTTTTTGGATTGCTTCTTGGCCACCTCGACCAGCTCAGCCATGATCTTTTTGATCTTCTTGGGCGCCGACATCATGAACGCCGCCCTGGCCCTGACCCAGGTGCCCATGCAATTGGCTGCCGAGGTCGGGTCTTGGGGCTTGGCGCCGCTGGCGGTGGTCGGGGCCATTTTGGTGTTCTATGTGATCTTGGGTGCGGTCATGGACGAGATGTCCATGTTGTTGTTGACCATCCCCATCTTCTTCCCCATGATCATGAGCTTGGACTTTGGACTGACCAAAGAGATGACCGCCATTTGGTTTGGCATCATGGTGTTGATGACCGTGGGCTTTGGCTTGGTGGCCCCACCCGTGGGCCTGAATGTGTATGTGGTCAACTCGATGGCCAAAGACATCCCGATGGCCGAGAGCTACAAAGGTGTCATGCCATTTTTGATCAGTGATGTGCTGCGCACCTTGTTGTTCTTGTTTGTGCCAGCCATTCCTTTGTGGTTGGTCAGCCGCATCGGCGGCTAGCGACACACCATGCTCAAGAGTTCGGCCCATGCTTTTTTGTCGGTGCTGGTGCAGCACGGCATCGACCGCATCTTTCAGGTGCCGGGAGAG
Organism: uncultured Limnohabitans sp.; assembly: GCA_963923185.1. GTDB lineage: Bacteria > Pseudomonadota > Gammaproteobacteria > Burkholderiales > Burkholderiaceae_C > Limnohabitans. Next base: position 6,809 of record CAWUNN010000094.1, read on the forward strand.
AGTTACATCGGCTTGCTCGATGCGGTGGTCGATTTCCCACAGATCGATTTGGTCACTTGCCGGCACGAGGCCGGGGCCGGTTTCATGGCTTGTGCC
>CAWUNN010000095.1:0-6829 GCA_963923185.1 uncultured Limnohabitans sp.
CGCGTGTCATCGACACCACTGGCGCGGGCGATACCTTCCATGGGGCCCTTGCATTCGCCTGGGCCGATGGCTTGACTGCTGCCGACGCCTTGCGCTTTGCCAGCGCCGCCGCTGCCCTCAAATGCACCCAACCCCACGGCATCTTGGGTGCCCCCCACCAAGACCAAGTCAAAGCCTTCCTCGCCTCCCACTAATTGGGGTCAGACCCCAATTTAGCGAAAAAGCAACATTTAATTGGGGTCTGACCCCAATTAATAGGAGGCTAGGCCGCCGCTGCGCGAGACGCGTTGGTCGCACGCTTGGATGACTTGCTCTGGCGCGGGGGCCCACCAGGTCAGTCGTTTTTTGGCGCGGGTGATGCCGGTGTAGATCAATTCACGGGTCAAGACGGGTGAGGGCTGTGGCGGCATGACCAGCAAGACGTGGTCAAACTCTGACCCTTGTGATTTGTGAATGGTCATGGCAAAGACCGGCTCGACATCTTCCAGCCGAGCCGGGGCCAACCAACGCACACCGCTTCCCTTGGGGAAAGCCACGCGCAGCACCGATGGGCCGTTGTCCATGCGATGAGGCAGGCACAAGCCAATGTCGCCGTTCATCAGGTCCAGGTTGGCGTTGTTGCGTGTGACCATGATGGGCCGCCCGACGCACCACAACTCGGCATCCAATCCCAAGGAGATGGCGATCTGCCGATTCAAGGCTTGCACCCCCCAGGGTCCATCGCGCAGCGCGCACAGCACACCGATGCCTTGAAACCCATCGAGGAGTTGGCGTGCCATCTGGTCTGAGACATGAGCGGGCGTGTCGGCTTGCAAGGCCGCTTGCACTTGGCGCCACCAGGGTTGAAAAGCCTCTTTGAGCATCGCCCGACCGGCGGCACTGTGCGGTTGGACGTTGGGCCACCTCGTGACTTGGTGGCTGTCACTGTGCCAAGTTTGAGGCAGGGCTTGCCAAGCCCGGTGCCGCTCAGCGATGCTGCCGTCTTGCACCCACCTCGCCCATTGGCCGATGCCTTGGTCATCACGAAATCGATGGCTGTGGCTCAAATGGACACGTTGTGCTTGCAACCAAGGCGCCTCACACAACTGCGCCCACACCGCACCGGCTTGGACCGACGCCAACTGGTTGGGGTCGCCCAACACCAACAATTGGGCATTCGGGGGCAGGGCCTGCATCACTTGGGCAAAAAGCTCCAGGTCTACCATCGAGGCCTCGTCGATGACCAGCACATCCAGGTCCCATGCGGTGCGTTGCTCGACCATCAACCGATGCAAGGTCGATGCGCTGTCAGGCAAATGAGCGCGCCACTCTGGGGGCAAGCGGTGTATGGCGTTTTGCATCGATTCAGCCAGCCTGGTGGCGGCTTTGCCGGTGGGGGCGGACAACACCATGCGCAGGGGAGCATTTGAATTTTTCCTTGAGGCCACTCGTTGCATCAGTGCCAACATGCGCGCCACCGTGGTGGTTTTGCCTGTGCCAGGGCCACCAGAGACCAAGGTCACAGGGTGTTGCAAACACGCAGCGCAGGCCCGGCGTTGATCGGCTTGTTCGCTCAACGCCTGTGGATCGGTGCCCAGGCTAGAGAAAAGCTCATCCATCCAGCCCTGCAACTCGGCGGGCGGTGCTGAAACCGATTGGCTCATGGCCTGAAGTTGATGGCGTATGGTTTGCTCGGCCAACCAAGCACGGCGCAAATACAGGCGATGGAATGACAAGACCAGGGGTGAGTCATCGCCTTGTGTCCAAGGCATGCTTTGGGCAGCCTCGCTCAAATCGGTGGGCAAGCACTGGATCTGTTCGGTAGACCAACCCAGCATGGCCTGGGCTTGGTGGGGCAGCAAGTTCAAGTCCAGGCACGCGTGGCCTTTGAGCCAAAGGTGATGCGTCAAAGCCGCCAACCAAAGGTGCCGCGCGTCTGCTGAGGGTTGTGCATTTTGCAAAGAATAGGCCAGCGCCGTGTCCAGCTGCGACAGTGGCAAGCCTGACCAGGGGGTCTGTTGGGGCAGCAGGGCGCCCAGGTCGTACCGGTTCATGCCCCCCCCTGATCGTGTCCACCCATGGCCTGATCGATGGCAAGGATCAGGGCCACTGAGGCCTGCTGCATCACCACCCCTTGTCCGGGCATGCCAATGCCACGGATGAACAGGTAGACCGCACCGCCCAAGTGGCAGGTCGGGTCGTAGTCAGTTAAACGCACTTTCAAAAGTCGGTGCAAGGCCAACAGGTACAACACCGATTGCACGTCGTAGCGTTTGTCCAGCAACGCGTTTTGCAAGCTGCTTGCATCGTAGTGATCGAGCCAATTGGATTTGTAGTCCAACACCCAGTAGCGCCCATCGTGTTGAAACACCAAATCGATGAAGCCATTGACCATGCCTCTGAGGGTGGCGGGCTGCAGTGCAGGCCGTGGCAAGCCAGCATGCAAATCGGCACAGATCATGGCGTCCAAGCGCTGCACCGACAAAGACTGCACCCCAAAGTGAAAAGGCATTTCGGCTGTGTGCTGGGGTTGTCTCAAATCCGCCAGCACCAAGGGCGCGGCACCCTCGATGGGCAACGGGGTTTGGATGATGTGCTGCATCCACGGCGTCACCATGGCGCGCTCCGCTTCGGACAAGCCGCTTTGGCGTTCAATCATGGCATGCCAGGCTGCTGTAGGGCCACTGCTGGCCAAAGGCCAATCTCGGTCTGCTTGCCACTGCAGCAGGTCGTGCAGTGCCGTGCCATAGCGGGCACCCGCGCCAAAGGATTGCCAATGCCCAGCCGTGTCAGATCGCAGACCTGGAGGCAGCGTGAGCGACCGTTGTTCGGAATCAACCTCACGGGCGATGTCGCTGTCTTGGCGCGGTGAGTGGTTGACCGTGTCCAACAAGCTGCGGGTCAAGCCACTGAAACTGGCGCTCCACCAAGGGTCGATTTGCAAGTGGGGCAGGGGTTTGGGTCCGCCTTGAAGTGCTACTGGCGCCGGGGGTGACCAGGTGGTCGGATGGCTCGAGCCGGGGACATTGACACTCAGGCCGGGTATCTGATCGGCCAAAGCCCGCCAAACACCCGCCCAAGGCGTTTGGGCCTGTGTGCGTTGCAACCAGCGACACAAGGCAGAGGATTGCCCTTTTTGAAATTCTTTTCGGTGCGGATAAATGCCCAACCATAGGCTGCGCTCGGCTCGGGTCATGGCCACATACAGCAAACGGGTGTCCTCTAACACGTCTTTGCTGCGATCGATGGGCCCTTCATCCTCGTCTTTGGATTGCTCGGGTGCGCCCTCGCCACTGCTCAAGAATGGGATGAACACATGGGGGTATTGCAAGCCCTTGCTCTTGTGAAAAGTGACCACCTTGACCCGAGCTTGGTCACTTTCCAATCGGGTCTGTGTGGGGCCTTCGCCCTGGGCAGAGCGCCGGATTTCTTGGCCCAAGTGGCGCACCGTGGCATGGGGCAGGGTGGCGATGCCTTGTGCGGTCATGGGATGGCTGGCTTGTTGGAGCAGTTCACCCAAATGCAACAGATTGGCCAACCGGCGCTCGCCGTCGTCTTGGGCCAGCAAGCGTCCTGCAGCACCGGTTTGCAGCAACCACAGCCTGAGCATGGCCAACACGCCATGACCCATCCAATGCTGGTGCCAACCCAGGGCTTGCTCGATCAGCACGTCCCAGGCTGCATCAGAGTGGGTGAGGTGCATCAGCTCTTGCTCGCTCAAGCCCCACAAGGGGGTACCCAAGGCAGCTCGCATGCAGCCCACGCGCCTGGGCTCGGCCAGGGCCTTGAGCAATAACCACAGATCGTGGGCCTCGCCAGATTCATAGACTCGGCTGCGATCGGACAGGTACACCGCTGGGATGCGGCTGCGGGCCAGGGCTTTGATGACTGCTTGGGCTTGATGTTGACTGCGCACCAAGACAGCCATGTCTTGGGGCTGAACCTGTGGGTCTTGCAACAGGCTCACCATGCACTGGATCATGTGATGCAACAAAAATGTGCGGTGTTTTTCAGCGTTGGCACCCTCCCAACCTTCGCTGACCACCACTTGAACCGGATTGGGGGTTGAAGGGGAGGCACTGGATTCAATTGAGCTGGGTGTGGCCGCCTCAAAGGCGATGTCAGGCCCAAAGAGTTGTGGATTCAGTTGAAACAGTGCATTCAAAACCGCCAACAACTCTGGGGTTGAGCGTCTGTTTTGGTGCAGGCTGTGTAGGCTGTGCTCATTCCATTCATGTGCATCTTGGCGCGCCTTCACATAGGTGCCGAGGTCGGCCCCCCGAAAGCTGTAAATGGCTTGCTTGGGGTCGCCGATCATGATCAACGTGCCTGGGCTGTCAGGCGCGTAAATGCGATTCAAGGTCTCATATTGCCAAGGGTCGGTGTCTTGAAATTCATCCACCAAGGCCACTGGGTATTGGGCCAGCAACCTGCTTGCCAATTCTGAGTTTGGTTGATTCACGGCCTGGTGAAGGCGCTTGAGCAGATCATGAAAATCAAACAAACCGGCTTGATCTTTGGCCTGTTCATAAGCCTGCAGCATGTGGTGCAGGGCATGCTCAAGCAAGGATGCTCGCACCGAGTCTGGTTTTTGCTTTTGCAGATCCCTCCACTCATCAATGGCCAATAAAGCAAGATGCTTTCGATCGGGGGGCCATTTTTTTTCGGTCATGGCGCTGTAGCCCATTTTCTCCAGGTCTTTGGGTTTGACCTCTGGCTCGCGCCCCTCAGACCAATCGATGAGCCTGCTCAAAATACCAGGTAGCAAATCCTTGCGTAAATGACCCAGAACACCTGGGTGTTGATGTTTAAATTCTTGGATGTCTTGCATCAATTGCCGGTCCAGCAAGCCTCGAATCTTTTGCAGCAAGGCCTCTTCTTGGGGCAGCCAAGTCACCAGGCTTTGCAGCAACGTTTGAGGCGATGGCCACACATTGAGGTCGACCTCGGCTTGGGGCTCTCGCTCATGGGCTTTGCGCAGGTCGCTCAGCGCATCCACCCATTTCTGAGGGTCGGTACTTAATTGTTCAGCGTGCAATGCCTGCAATTGAGGCCAGCTCAAGGGGTAAATGAACCGCCGCACATGGCTGCGAGCCATTTCAAGCCAAAGCTGATCGGGCTCTTGCAAACGCTGCAAGTCAAACAAACTGCGGCTGGCAAAGGCATGCTCGCGCAAAGACTTCATGCTCCAGCCATGGATGGTGTGAATGGCGGCCTCATCCATCCAAGACACCGCCAAGCGCAGGCGTTGGGCGGCGTCTGTGCGCTGTTCGCTGGGGGTATCTTGCCACAGTGCATGCAAAAATTCGTCGTCACTGGGGCCAGTAGACGATGGGTCAAAGGCCTGAGTCGCCTGCTGCAAACGCTCGCGGATGCGGTCGCGCAATTCTGCGGTAGCTGCTTCGGTGAAGGTCATCACCAAAATTTGAGGTGGCAAAAGCCCTTGGGCCAGTCCACCGCGACCGTGGCCCAAGACCAGGCGTACATACAGAGCTGCCAGTGTCCAAGTTTTGCCGGTGCCGGCGCTGGCCTCGATCAGTTGCCGGCCCTGCAAGGGCAAGTCCAGCGCCAGCAAAGGGGGGCGTTCAGTCTTCATCTGCCCTCCCTTGCTCAAGCTGATTTCCCAAAGCCTGCATCAAGCCGCCGTATAAGCGTGGCGCCCATTGTTCAACCCAATCTTGCACATGCTCATGCTCTTGTGCGTGTCGGCGCATCATGGGCACAGACGATTTTTCAGGCTGTCGCAGGCTTTTGTACTGCCCGTCGAACACGCCTTTGGCCACTTGGTGGGCCGCGGCACGCCTGGCGTCTTCATCACTTTTGGCGTTGGATTTCAAGAACTCAGTCATCCAAGTGCAAGCGGTGCGACCGGGCACTGGCATCGGGGACTGCCAAGCCTGGACATAAACCTGAACCCACCAGATCAATTGGTCACTGGCCACATGGGTGGGCATGGCCTCTAGCACCTTGGCCTGATCCAAACCCAGCACGTGGGTGGTGCAATGCAATCCGCAGGCATTGGCCAGCACATGACTGACCCAAGCCCCCAGCATGCCGTGAATCTGCAGAGTATTTCTCTTGGCGATCGAGCCGCCCTTGGGTGCGATTTGCAACACTTGTCCGTCAGGGTTTTGAAACCAAAGTGGCCCACCGATGTGCCCTGTGATGGTTTTCAACCCCAGCGATCCATGAGCCGCAGGCATGGCCCAGTTCAAGGCCTGTTCTGGCATGGCTTGCCATGGCCCAGACTGCATGACTTGTTGTTGTCGTTTGACCAAGACCTCAGATTTGGCCTGAATGTCTTTCAGGGTGGCTCTGGCCAGTTCGCCCAAAGGCAGGCTGCCCGTGGCCTTGGCGCGGGTGCTCCATTGCTCAGGCTCTTGAAAGGCCTGCAACACCCAGTGGTGGGTTTGCAGTGCATCCAAGTCAAAGGGTTCGGCATCGGGCAATTCCTGTTCGGGTTCAAAGACCTTCATGCCCAATCGATGCAGGTAATAGACATCCAAGGGTTGTCGCAGCAGGCCCACAAGCGCGCTCCACGTCAAGGTCTCTGGCAAAGGGTCTTGTGTGACCGGCTCGGCAGAACCGACCCTGTGGGCAAGCCAGTGGGCCTGGGCCTGCCATCCCCGCGCCAGGGCCCAATCATCGGCATAGGTTTGCCAATTGGACAAAGGGCGTTCAAAGTAAATCCTCGAGTAGGCTTGCATGGGGGCATCTTGAATGGACACCGACTCTCCATGGGTGGCACCGAGGTGATCCATCAGTTGTCCCACCAGCACACTGGGGTACATGGCGGACAGGTCTTGCATCTGCCAGCCCTGCCAACTGATGTACACCTTTTCTCGGGCGC
>CAWUNN010000096.1:0-6760 GCA_963923185.1 uncultured Limnohabitans sp.
CCACTCCTTCCCATCCCGAACAGGACCGTGAAACGCCTCTGCGCCGATGATAGTGCGGATGCCCGTGTGAAAGTAGGACATCGTCAGGCTCTTACAGCCCGAAAGGCCCGTCTCTCAGAGACGGGCCTTTTGTTTTTTGGGTTATGCGCTTTTTCGCATGTTCATTTCACACATTCAGCCAATAGGGGCCATCTCTTTGTGCGGCACCTGCTTTGACCAAGTCTTCCATGCAGGTGACGATCCAGGCTTGCAAATCTTGCTTGGCAAAATGGTTGCGATGCAATGCGTGCAGGTAAGTGCAGTGCTGACTCCAGCCCAGCAATTCGGTCTCTGAGATGTGCTGCCAATCTAGCAATTTGAATTTCAGCAAAACTTTGGCCGCATGACTGGCATGCTTGCTGGGTTGGGCTTGAAAGCCTGCCAGCCGTTGGCGTGCTTTGACCAAAGCCAAGGCGACATCGGTGAAGATCGCGCCATGTCCGGGCACCACCACGCGGGGTGAAAGTCGTTCAATCACATTCAGTGTATGGGCGATGCCGCTGAAACCATCTTGACCTTCAATTTCAGGAAAGACGACACCAAAACCGTTTTCCCATAAAGCATCGGCTGACACCAGCACCCCATGGTCGGGTTGAAACAAGATGACCGAGTGTGGGTCGTGTCCAGGCGCAGCATGGACTTGCCAAATATCTCCCGCCAACTCGATCTCTGATTCTGTGGTGAGTACATGATCAAAAGAAAAAGGTGGGCAGTCTTGGCCCGTCGGCAAATAGGTCAGCTGCTCCTCATCCCAACGTCGCACCGCATCGACCAGTCCAGGCGCGATGGTGGTTTGCAGCAGCGGATACCTGTCTTTCAAGGCAGCGTTGCCCCCACAATGATCGCTGTGCAAATGCGTGTTGAGCAAGCGATCAAGTCCCCGTCCGTTCAAGGCATGCGAGAGCAATGACAGTGTTTGCTCGCGGTGCGACACATAGCCGCTGTCGATCAATACGCTATCAGATGGACCCAGCAGCAACAAATGGTTGGCCGACAGCCAACCCCGCTGGACGAAACGCATGTGAGATGGCAGCAAAGACATGAAGGGATTGTCAACCATTTGGGAAATAGAGATCAGACTCTACACGCACACAGGGATTACCCTTAATATAGACACGAAAACCTCTCAAGCATGAGCATCTGGCACAACCTTTATCAAACCGCCCGCGCAGGTCTGCGGCGTTGGTTGGCGCAGCCGACTCAGCCACTGAAAATCCAAGCGGCCCATCACGAGGTGTTGATCCCTATCGTGAGCCTGGATGAGCGGCACAAGCACAGAATTTTGACGCACTTGCTCGAGTTGGATCGCGAAGACCGCATGCTCAGGTTTGGCTACCCGGCCACCGATGAACAGATTGCCAGATACGTCAAAGGCATGAATTTCAAACGCGATCACATCTATGCGGTGTTCAATTCCGCGTTGCGCATCATTGCTTTGGCCCATTTGTCCATCGAGCGGCCTGAGCAAGGACCGGCCCGTGCTGAGTTCGGCGTGTCGGTGCGTCAAGCGTCGCGGGGCATGGGCTTGGGCAACAGATTGTTCGAGCGCGCCATGGTCCACGCCAGACATGAAAAGGTCAGCATCTTCTACATCCACGCACTCAGTGAGAACATGCCCATGTTGGCCATTGCCAAACGCCATGGTGCAAGCTTGGAGCGCGATGGCAGTGAAACCGAAGCCCATCTGAGACTGCCGCCCCCCAACATTGAAAATGACTTAGAAGACTGGGTCAGCGATCAATATGGGCGCATGGATTACTCGGTCAAACGCGAAGTCAAACAATTTGTGGATGCTGTGGCCCGTGTCCAAGAAATTCGCAGCGCCGTGCGCGAAGGGCGTCACAAATCTGCCTCATGACGGACTCAGACTTGGGCTATCCTACAGGGGTCACAACTTTGGCGTCACGTCGCACCAGGCAGTGTCAGATCCACACCCTCTCAAGGCTGTTGCCGCAGACCGGCGCAGCCTGATTCAAAAAGTCACCGAATTTTTACATCCTGGGCCGGATAGCCCACAGGAATTGTTGCGCATGCTGGCGCAAGCCCAAGAACGTCAATTGATCAGTCCTGACAGTCGGGGCATGATCGAAGGCGTGCTTAGAGTGGCAGACATGACGGCAGGCGATGTGATGATCGCTGCACCGCGAATGGACTTGATTGACATTGATGCGGCTTTGGACGAGATTTTGAATCAGATCATTGACATCGCCCATTCACGCTACCCGGTGTTTGAAGGCGATCGTGAAAACATCATCGGCGTGCTGCTGGCCAAAGACCTGCTCAAACTGCAACGGGCGCCCGAGTTGAATCTGCGGGCGTTGTTGCGTCCCGCCATCTTTGTGCCAGAGAGCAAAAGACTGACCGATTTGCTGCGCGATTTCAGAAAAAATCGCAATCACCTGGCCGTTGTGGTCGATGAGTTTGGCCGTATTGCGGGTTTACTGACCATTGAGGATGTACTTGAAGAAATCGTCGGTGAAATCGAAGACGAGTTTGACACCCAAGTCCAAGCAGGTGACATCGTCACCCGGGCCGATCGCAGTCATCGGGTCTCGGGCGACGCCAGCATCGAGCGCGTCAACGAATTTTTTGGCGTTCACCTGCACAGCCCAGATGATGAATTTGAAACCATTGGTGGCTTGATTGCTCACGAAATCGGTCACGTTCCTGCTCGGGGCGAGCGACACGAAATGGCGGGATTGGTGTTTGAAGTCATGTTGACCCGTTCTGGGGCCGTGAAATGGTTCAAGGTTCGCCCCAAAGCTTGAACCCGCGCTCAGCCACCGCATGGGCGGTAGGGGCAGGCGTGTTGCATGCATGCGCTTTGATGTGGCCCACCACGGGACAAGCCCTGGGTGTGGTGCAGGTGCTGAGCATGTCGATGTTGGCCCAATTGTGGTTTCGCAGTGCCAGCGTCAAACAGTCGGTGTGGCTCGGGTGGGTGTTTGCCACGGCACATGGCGTCACTGCCACTTGGTGGTTGTACATCTCGATGCACGAACACGGCGGCTTGAGTGCGCCCTTGGCTGCGCTGGCGGTGTGGGCCTTGCAAGCTGGCCTGGGTCTTTATTTGGGGGGTGCTTTGGGTTTGGCGACTTGGTCATGCTCAAAGTCCTCGGGGTGGCTCAGGCGGGGCAGCGCATTTGTTGGGGCCTGGCTGTGTGCTGAATTGGCGCGTGCCCAGTGGTTCACTGGATTCCCATGGGGGTCTGCAGGCTATGCACATGTGGACTCTGCCTTGGCGCTGCTGGCGCCTTGGGTGGGTGTGTATGGCATCGGCGCGGCAGCAGCAGCTTTGGCCGTGGGTTTGTCCTTGGTTTGGAGTGTGCAGCGCTCCATCATGCGTGCAGGCGCTTGGGTGATGGCGGTGGCCGTGATGCTGGCCTTGAACCAAGCTTGGCGCGCCCCCGATCTGACGCACGAGGTCAGGAGCGTGCCATTGACTTTGTTGCAGGGCAATGTGGCGCAAGACCAAAAATTTGGGGCTCAGCGTGAGTCAGCGGTCCAGTGGTACGTCCAACACATTCAATCGGCTCAGGCAGGTTTGGTGCTCGCGCCAGAGACCGCCATCGCCAAATCCACCGCCACATGGTCTCCAGATCTCTGGCAGGACCTCGTTCCCCAGGGCAGCGCGCGCGCCTTGATGTTGGGTGCGCCATGGCAAAGCGCGGATCGCTTGGCCAACAGCGTCTTGGCCTGGGCGGGTCAACGCAGCGAGCAAGACAACTTACAACATCGACCGCCCATGCCTGATTTTCGGTATGACAAACACCACTTGGTGCCATTTGGTGAGTTCATTCCCACTGGCTTTGCTTGGTTTGTCCAGGCTTTGAACATCCCCATGGGTGAGTTTGAACGAGGCGCCAAGGATCAAGCCAATTGGTCATGGGGGGGGTTGAACTGGGCGCCTCACATTTGCTTTGAGGATTTGTTTGGCGAAGAACTGTCTCAGGTGGTGATGCAAGAACATCCAGCGCAGGTGTTGGTCAATTTCAGCAACATCGCCTGGTTCGGTGACACCATCGCACAAGGACAACATCTGAACATTTCTCGCATGCGCACACTCGAGCTGCAGCGCCCCATGGTGCGCGTGACCAACACCGGCAGCACCGCGGTCATCGATCACGAGGGGCGTGTGAGAGCCCATTTGCCGGTGTGGACCCGCCAGGTCTTGCGCACTCAAGTCACTGGCCGCGATGGTCCACCGACGCTGTACGCCAGGTGGACCCACGCTTGGGGTTTGTGGCCCTTGTGGCTGTCAGGGTTGCTGCTGTTGTGCTGGCCCAGGCTGAACAGACGGCGCCGGCAAGAATGAGCCCCTGGGCACGGGGCAACTGCCGACCCGATACAGACTCAGACCAACAAAGCGTTGACTCGTTTGACGTAGGCGGCTGGATCTTCGGGCAGACCACCCTCGGCCAACAGTGCCTGATCAAAGACGATGTGCGCCAGGTCATGGAAATGGGGGTTGGCATCGGCCGCCAGTTTTTTCAGCAACGCGTGTTCAGGATTGACCTCTAACACCGGTTTGGTATCGGGCACCGCCTGACCTGCTTGCTTGAGCATGCGGGCCAATTGCAGGCTCATGCCCTGATCTTGTGCCACCAGACAAGCGGGTGAGTCCACCAGACGTGTCGTGACCCGGACATCTTCGGCCTTGTCTTTCAAGGCCTCTTTCAGTTTGGCCAACACAGGCTTGAAAGATTCCGCGGCTGCTTCAGCCGCTTTTTTCTCTGCCTCGTCTTGCAGCTTGCCCAAATCAAACGCCCCTTTGGCCACGCTTTGCATGGGGGTGCCATCGAACTCGGTCAAGAACCCAAGCGCCCATTCATCGACCCGATCGGACATCAACAGAACCTCGATGCCTTTTTTCTTGAACACCTCCAGTTGCGGGCTTGACTTGGCCGCACTCAGGCTGTCGGCGGTGATGTAGTAAATGGCCTCTTGGCCTTCTTTCATGCGAGCTTTGTAGTCGGCCAGCGAGACCGTGACTGTGTCGGTGGTGGTGCTGGCAAAACGCAGCAGCTTGGCGATCTTGTCGCGGTTGGCAAAGTCTTCGCCCAAGCCTTCTTTGAGCACTGCACCGAACTCGGCATAAAAGCGACTGTACTTGCCTGCGTCTTTTGAGTCTTCTTCGCTGGCCTGTTCAGTCGGTTGATCGCGCTTGGCCAAGTCTTCCAACATCGACAGCACCCGTCGTGTATTGCCTTCCCGAATGGCTTTGACATCGCGGCTTTCTTGCAGCAGTTCGCGGCTGACGTTCAATGGCAAGTCGGCCGAGTCGACCACGCCTTTGACAAATCGAAGGTACACCGGCATCAGCGCTTCGGCGTCGTCCATGATGAACACGCGCTTGACATACAGTTTGATGCCAGCCCGCTTTTCGCGGTTCCACAAATCAAACGGCGCTTTGCCAGGCACATACAGCAATTGCGTGTACTCGGTGCTGCCCTCGACCCGGTTGTGGCTGTAGGTCAGTGGGGCTTCAAAATCGTGGCTGATGGCTTTGTAAAAATCAGCATACTGCTCATCGGTGATGTCTTTTTTGGGGCGTGACCACAATGCATTGGCCTTGTTGACTGTTTCCCACTCATCGGTGACCACCATTTCACCAGGCTGGTCCTTTTCGCCCTCTTTCCACTCTTCTTTGTGCATCAAGATCGGCAAAGAGATGTGGTCAGAGTATTTAGAGATGATCGATTTCAGCTTCCAGCTGCTGAGGTATTCATCGGCGTCATCGCGCAAATGCAAAATCACCTGAGTGCCCCGTTTGGGCAATGTGATGTCTTCGACGGTGAACTCGCCCGTGCCGCCACTGATCCAGCGCACCCCTTGGTCTGTGCTCAGGCCAGCTCGGCGCGACTCGACCGTGATGCGATCGGCCACGATGTATCCCGAATAAAAACCCACACCAAATTGTCCGATCAGCGAGCCTTGCTCTTTGGCATCTGTTTTCTGTTGGTCGTCGAGACGGCTCATGAAATCGCGGGTGCCACTTTTGGCGATGGTGCCCAAGTGATCAATCGCTTCTTGGCGGCTCATGCCGATGCCGTTGTCGGCAATCGTCAAAGTGCGGGCAGCTTTGTCATAACTGACCCGAATTTCCAGGTTGGGGGCATCTTCAAACAAGGCATTGTTGTTCAAAGCCTCGTAGCGCAATTTGTCACAAGCGTCCGAGGCATTCGAGACCAACTCGCGCAAAAAAATCTCTTTGTTTGAATACAGCGAATGCGTGACCAGGTGCAACAACTGGGCCACTTCGGCCTGAAAAGCATGGGTTTGAGTACTCATCTTGTGGGGTGAAAAAATAACAAACAACCTCCCAAATGGGGCCCGCCTCCCCAATTTCAAGAGAGCAATTAATTGGGGTCAGACCCCAATTAAATGTTGTAAAAATGCCACTTAGAGGCTGTGCATCAAAACTGTTCGTGAGAAGCCAGGTAACGCCATTGCCCTGCCGGCAGTTGGCCCAGGGTCACCCGACCCATGCGCACACGTTTGAGACCCACCACGTGCAGTCCAACTTGTTCGCACATGCGCCGGATTTGGCGCTTTTTGCCCTCTTTGAGCACAAACCGCAGTTGCTCGGGGTTTTGCCAGTCGACTTGTGCCGGTCTCAGGGCTTGACCATCCAGCAACAAACCGTGTCGCAGCAACGCCAATTGCGCTTGCGGGAAGACTGCACTGATGTTTTGCGTCACCATCCCATGGGGGCCTTGCC
>CAWUNN010000097.1:0-6743 GCA_963923185.1 uncultured Limnohabitans sp.
TGTATAAGAGACAGGACACCAATGGCGGCTTCGCTCTCACCGGCTCGCAACAACATCAAAGGCGCCGCCATGCGCAAACCGGTCATGCACGAGTGCAGGCACATCTGGGCGCTGACCAAGCGCGCCAACTCTTTTTTCATTCAGGCTCGCTCTCGTCCAGCTCTGGCAAGGCCACCTGAGATTGCTCTGCGGGCAGGGACTCGACTTTGCTCAAAGCCTTGTGCATTTGCCGACTGCGCTTCTCGGCGCTGTCCAATGTATTGGCCGCCCTTTGAACTTGCTCGCGCACCTTAGAGACCCATTCGCCATAACGCTCGAATTCGGTTTTGACGGCCCCCAGCACTTTCCATACATCGGCGGCTTGGCGCTCTATCGCCAAGGTTCTGAAGCCCATTTGCAGGCTATTGAGCAAGGCCAACATGGTGGTGGGACCCGCCAGTGTGACTTTGTGCTTGGCCTGCAAGCCTTCCATCAACCCGGGCCGGCGCAGCACCTCGGCATACAGCCCCTCAGAGGGCAAAAACAAAATCGCAAAATCGGTGGTGTGCGGCGGTGCAATGTACTTATCGGCAATCGACTTGGCTTGCGCCCAGATTTGATTCTCCAAGGCCTTGGCCGCAGCATCTGATACCAAAGCGTCGGCACGAGCCTGGGCGTCGAGCAAACGCTCGTAATCTTCGCGTGGAAATTTAGAGTCAATGGGCAGCCAGACTTCGGGCAAATCATCGCTTCGACCAGGCAGTTTGACCGCAAAATCCACCACCGCACTGTGCCCGGGCACCACGGCCCTTTGCACGGCAAATTGCCCCGTGGTCAGCACCTGCTCGAGCAAGGCATGCAGTTGTATTTCTCCAAAAATGCCACGGGTTTTGACGTTCGAGAGCACACGCTGCAAATTGCCGACCTCTTGAGCCATGACCTGCATCTGGCCCAAGCCCATGTGCACCTGCTGCAAGCGTTCAGCCACTTGCTGAAAGCTTTGATTCAACTTGGCTTCCAATTGGGTTTGCAGCTTCTCGTCCACCGTGCGCCGAATCTCTTCCAAGCGCTGTTGCAAGGTGTCGGTCACGGCCTTGTGCTGCAAGCTGAATTGCTCGTTCAAATTGCGCTGGAACAAAGCCAAAGATTCTTGTTGCTCTTGGCGCGAGATGCGTGCGGTTTGTTGGATCTCGGTGCGCAACTCACGCTCGGTGCGAGCAGACTGGGCTTGCAATTCAGCCAGCGCTTGAAGCCATTGCTCGGCTTGTTGTGCTTGCTGGGGGTTGAGTTGGTTGTCACGACGTGCCCAGGCGTAGCCCAAGGCGGCAGCCACCAGGGCCACCACGGCCAAAGTCGGCAGCAGATCGATCAGGCTCAAGCAGCCACCTCATTGAGCGGCGTCACCGCCTTGCCCGTGGCAAAAAATGCAATCAGATTTTGTGCCGCCAATTGCGCCATTTTCAAACGCGTGGCCATGGTGGCACTGGCGATGTGCGGGGTCAGCACCACGTTTTGCAGTGGCAAAAATCCAGGATTCACCTGGGGCTCACCTTCAAATACATCCAAGCCAGCCGCACCGATGCGACCTTGGGTCAGGGCTTTGATCAAAGCCTCTTCATCCACAATGCCCCCGCGTGCGATGTTGACCAAAGTGGCAGTGGGTTTCATCAACGCCAATTCAGACTCGCCCACCACATGGTGCACCGCCGGGGAATACGGCAACACCAGCACCACATGATCGGCTTGCTTGAACAGGTCTTCTTTGTTGACCCATTGGGCCTTGAGCTCGCCTTCAATGCCAGGGTTCAAGCGGCTGCGATTGTGGTAGATGACCTTCATGCCAAAGCCCAAAGCTCCACGGCGTGCGATGGCCTGGCCAATGCGCCCCATGCCTAAAATGCCCAAAGTCGTGCCATGCACCTCGGCCCCCGCAAACAAGTCATAGCGCCATTGGGTCCAACGACCTGAGCGTAAAAAATGCTCGCTCTCGGTCATGCGACGGGCTGTGGCCATCATCAAAGCAAAGCCAAAATCTGCCGTGGTCTCGGTCAGCACATCGGGCGTGTTGGTGGCCACCACTTTGGCAGCGGTCATGGCTGGCACATCAAAGTTATTGAATCCCACAGCCAAATTGGCACAAATGCGCAACCGGGCGCAACCCACCAAGGTCTCTGCCCGGACCGGATCGGCACCGGTGGTCAGTGCGCCATCGCTGGCGGCCAAGGCGGCCTGCCAGCTTTGCGGTGTCCAAGGCACATCGTCTTGATTCGATCGAACTTCAAAGTGCTGAGACAACAGCTCAAGGACTTCGGGAAATATGGGTCTGGCCACCAAGACTTTGGGTTTCATGTTGCTTCCTGCTGCATCAAAAAGAAGAGATGTCACAATCGACGCGACACCAACCCCATTCTATTTTGAGGAGCCCCCCTGGTGGATGTCAGCCCCATTGAGATTGTCGCCTCGGTTGTATTGGGCCTGGCCGTGACGCATGCCTTTGCCAGTCCTTTGTTCGGGCGCCTGGCCATGCGTCACCCACGACAGCGGGCACTTTGGCACGCCCTTGGTGAAGTCGAACTGGTTTTTGGGGGGTGGGCTCTGGTGTTGGCCTTGTTGATGGCCAGTCTGAGCGGCATGCAACCCACCCTGGACTATCTTGCGGGCCGCTCGTACACCGAAGCCTTATTTGTGTTCGTCATCATGGTGGTGGCCGCCAGTCGACCCATCATGCACGGGGTCCAACGATGGGTGCAGTTTTTGGCCATGAAAACGCCGGTCGAGCCGACCCAGGCCCTGGTGTTTTGGATCTTGTTTGGGGTGCCCTTGTTGGGCTCGCTCATCACCGAGCCAGCGGCCATGACGGTCGCAGCTTTGTTGATCCGCAATGAGGTCTGGGTCAGGCCCCGGCCTGCGTCTTTGCGCTACGCCATCTTGGGTGTGCTGTTTGTCAACGTCTCGGTGGGCGGCACCTTGACCCCATTTGCAGCCCCACCGGTGTTGATGGTGGCCCAGACTTGGCATTGGGACACGGGGTTCATGCTGACTCATCTGGGCTGGCGCGCGGCTTTGACCTGCTTGATCAATGCCTTGGCGCTGGTGCTGATCTTTCGAAAAGAGCTCATGGGCTTGGCATTGCCAACTCCACCCAAGGTGGGCATGCCGGCATCGGTGTGCATGATTCATGTCCTGTTTTTGGGTGGGGTGGTGATCTTGGCTCACCAAGCGATGATTTTGGGGGCCCTCTTTCTGCTCTTTTGGGCTTACACGAGGGTCACCCCGCAGCACCAAAGCCCATTGATGCTGCGCGAGGCCTTGTGGGTGGCTTTTTTCTTGGCTGGCTTGGTGGTGCTGGGTGGCTTGCAAACCTGGTGGCTGAAACCCTTGTTATTGGGCATGAGCGACGATCAGGTGTTTTACGGTGCCACCCTCCTGACTGCTTTGACCGACAACGCCGCCCTGACTTACTTGGGCAGCTTGGTCGATGGCTTGAGCCTGAGTTTCCAACTGGCCTTGGTCGCGGGTGCGGTCACGGGTGGTGGTTTGTCATTGATGGCCAATGCGCCCAATCCAGCAGGTGCCGCCATCTTAAAGTTCGGATTCAAAGACCAAACCATCCATCCTTTGCGGTTGATGTGGGCCGCAGCCCCCCCCACAGTCGTGGCCATGGCCTGCATGCATTGGCTTTAGGCAAGCGCTTCAGATGTCAAACACCTGCCGCAAATAAGCCAAATATTTTTCGTCTTCACACATGTTTTTGGCAGGTGTGTCCGACAGTTTGGCCACGGGTTGGCCATTGCAGCGCACCATCTTGATGACGATTTGCAAGGGTTCATAGCCCAAGTCATTGGTCAAATTGGTGCCAATCCCAAAGGCCAATTGAGTGCGCCCATGGAACTGATTGAACAGCTCGATGGTGCGAGGGACAGTCAAGCTGTCGCTGAAGATCAAGGTTTTGGTCAAGGGATCCACCCGGTTGCGACGGTAGTGGTCAATCATCCGCTCACCCCAGGCAAACGGGTCGCCGCTGTCATGACGGGCCCCATCAAAGAGCTTGCAAAAATACATGTCAAAGTCGCGTAAAAATGGCTCGATGCCATAGACATCACTGAGCGCAATGCCCAAATCACCTCGGTATTCGCGCGCCCAAGACTCAAAACCAAACACCTGGCTGTCGCGCAGCCGCGGCCCCAACGATTGACAGGCCTGCAAGTATTCGTGCGCCATGGTGCCCAGTGGCGTCAAGCCCAGCTTCATCGCCCACAAGACGTTGCTGGTTCCGGCAAACTGACCAGATGGCCCCGTGCCCAGTTGGGCCGACAGCACGCGCAACACCTCTTCGTGCCAGGCCCTCGAAAAGCGTCGCCGAGTCCCGTAATCGGCGATCCGAAGTTCTTGTAGTTGCGGAACTTTCAACTGTTGAACTTTGTCGGCCAGGCGCTTGCGCCCCTCCACAAAATCAGGCACGCGATGGGTGTTGCGGAAATACACCTCGTTGACGATGGCCAAGACTGGAATTTCAAACAAGATGGTGTGCAACCAAGGTCCTTGAATGACGATGTCGATCTCACCATCGAGTCGAGGCTGCACATCGATGTACTTTTCATTGAGCTTGAACAAGCCTAAAAAATCAACAAAATCGCTTTTGATGAATCTCAACTCGCGCAGCCAGGCCAACTCAGCATCCTGAAAACGCAAACTGCACAGCGACCTGATCTCTTGCCTGATCTCATTGACCATGGGGGCCAGCACCGCCCCCGGATTGCGACATTTGAAGCGGTACTCGACCTGCGCACCCGGAAACTGATGCAGCACCGCCTGCATCATGGTGAACTTGTACAGATCGGTATCAAGCAGGCTGGTGATGATCATGATGCAAACACTTCACTCGACCCAATGGGTGAACGACTCGACTGTTTCTCTGGGGGTGATGAAAGTGTTGACCACATCGGACTCATCGGCCCAGCCCAAAGACATGCCACAGACCAGCATTTCACCTTCCGATGCACCGATGTGGGGCATGATGATGCTGGCGTAATGATTCCAAGCGGCTTGCGGACAAGTATGCAAACCTCTGGCACGTGCTGCCACCATGATGTTTTGCACAAACATGCCGTAATCCAACAAAGACCCTCTGCCCAACACCCGATCGATCGTGAACATCAGTCCCACAGGCGCGTCAAAAAATCGGAAATTGCGCTGATGCTGGGCATGCATTTTGTCCTTGTCCCCCTTGCCAATGCCAAGCAAACCATACAAGCCCCAGCCGTTTTCACGTCGACGCTCAATGTAGGGACTGACCCACTGGGTCGGATAGTAGTCGTACTCTTCACGGTACTGCTGTGCCAAACTGGGATCGGCACGTTGTGCATCATGCGCTGCACACACCTTGTTCACCAAGCTGTCGCGCTGCTCACCTTGCAACACATAGACACGCCACGGCTGGGTATTGGTTCCAGAGGGTGCTCGACTGGCCACCCGCAAAATATCGAGCAACATCTCGCGCGTCACCTCTTGGTTGGTGAAGGCGCGCGTCGACAAGCGCGAAGTGATGGCGTGATCTACCGCCTGACTGTCCATAGTCATCGCAAGGTCTCCAAAAATGTCTTGAACCCGTCGTTCAAAGGGGCGGGTCTGCGGGTGGTTCGGTCCACATACACATGAATGAAGTGACCCTTGGCCGCGCACAGGTCTTGGCCCTGAATGAACAGCCCCACCTCGTACCTCACACTTGATCCACCAATGCGAGCGACCCGAATGCCGGCATCGATCACTTGCGGAAACGTCACCGGTGCAAAGTAATTGCACTGTGTCTCGATCACCAAACCGATGGTGCTGCCATGGTGAATGTCCAGTTGACCCCGATCGATCAACAAGGCGTTGACAGCGGTATCAAACCAACTGTAGTACACCACGTTGTTGACATGGCCATAGGTGTCGTTGTCCTCCCAACGCGTTGGAATGCTCCAAAAAGCGCGGTAGGCTGAGCGGGAATCAGGCTCGGGTCGGGTCACAGCATTCATGAGGTGGCATTGTGCCCCAGGTTGCCCGCCACCTTGCCCCAACGCCGCCAATACTGCAAGGCCACGCCAAAGGTGTTCATTTGAACCTGAACCGTCTGGTGAATGTCTTGGCCGTAGCCCCCGGCCATGGCAAATGCCAAGGGCAAGCGGCGTTGCCAAGCCCACTCGCACACTCGGCGATCTCTGGCCTCTAGCCCGTCAAACGTCAGCTTCAAACGACCCAGCCGATCCCCTTCATGCGGGTCGGCCCCGGCCAAATAAAACAGCAACTGGGGCTCAAATCGCTGTTCCAACTCTTGCAAAGCGTGTTCCAGCGCATTCAAATACGCTTCATCGCCCGTGCCATCGGGCAACTCAACATCCAAATCACTGGCTTCTTTGCGAAAAGGAAAATTGCGCGCTCCGTGCAACGACAGCGTGAACACCGAATCGTCTTGTTGGAAGATCTTGGCTGTGCCATTGCCTTGGTGGACATCCAGATCGATGACCGCCACCCTCAGCGTCTGTCTTGGGTGGGTTCTGGCCCATTCGGCTTGCATCAAACGGGCTGCCACAGCCACATCATTGAACACGCAAAAGCCACTGCCTTTGTCCGCGTAGGCGTGGTGGGTGCCGCCCGCC
This sequence comes from uncultured Limnohabitans sp., assembly GCA_963923185.1. Taxonomy (GTDB): domain Bacteria; phylum Pseudomonadota; class Gammaproteobacteria; order Burkholderiales; family Burkholderiaceae_C; genus Limnohabitans. Next base: position 6,618 of record CAWUNN010000097.1, read on the forward strand.
AAATTGCCCGACACCCCTTCTTGCAAAGCGGTTCGAGCCGCTTGCACGGTCGCGCCTGTCGATCCGCGCGCACGCTGCACCTGTCTCTTATACACATCTGACGCTGCCGACGATCTACTCTGTGTA
>CAWUNN010000098.1:0-6737 GCA_963923185.1 uncultured Limnohabitans sp.
TCTTAGTCCAACATCACTAAGTTCGAATTGCTTGGAGAGTTTGGTCATAGGCATTGACCAGACCAATTCGAAAAGTTCTTGCCTTGATTTCTCCATCGCTGGCCTCCATGGTAGTAAAAGCGAAAACTCTATACACTTTGGCTTATGGTTTTGACTTGTGCGTTCGTATGGTTAGAGTTCAAATCAAACAAGCGTAAAAAGTCTTTACGCTGGACCTCCTATAAGTTCTAATTTGAAAATTAAATGAATACCTAATAATTGATTAACTATACTACTCCTATACTACTTTGAATCCTTATTGAATTGATAAATCATTGATTCAATTGTGGAAATCAGTAATATTCTGGCGTCTTCACACGGCAGGGGTCACATGTTCGATCCATGTATCACCCACCAATTTCAAAATCCTGAATCCAACCCAATGCTTCATGGTTGATCAGGATTTTTATTTAAAATTAATCTAATGCTTTCCTGGAAGCAGGTTTCCATTCTCATTTGAGCATGTGATATTCCTATAGCCAAATGGCATCGTGTTCGACTCTATGAATGAGCCCAAACCATTGAACGTGCTATTTCTGTGCACGCACAACTCAGCTCGAAGCATTCTGGCTGAAGCGTTGTTGAATCACTTGGGGCGCGGCAAATTCAAAGCCTTCTCAGCGGGCAGCAGTCCTGCTGAGAATCAAACCCCAAATCCGATGGCGCTGGCGGTTTTGCAAAAGCACGGCGTATCCATCAGTGGCTTGACCAGCAAAAGTTGGGATGTGTTTGCTGTGACTGATGCGCCCCAGATGGACTTGGTCATCACGGTTTGCGATTCCGCGGCCAACGAGGCATGTCCGTATTGGCCAGGACAACCTGCGACAGCTCACTGGGGGTACTCAGATCCATCCACAGTGCATGGATCACCAGAGCTGAAACGACAGGCTTTTGAGCAAACCTTATTGCAAATCAAGCAACGCATAGAAACCTTTGTCAATCTCCCGGTTGAAAGTCTTGACAAAGGCATCATCCAGAGAACGGCAAGAGAATTGGCTCAATCATGATTCATTGGCGCAGGTATGTGTCTGAACTGATCGGTACAGCAGCTTTGCTGTGCGCGGTGATTGGCTCTGGCATCATGGCCGAACACCTCTCAGGCGGCAATCAAGCCATCGCACTGTTGGCCAACACCTTAGCGACTGTTTTTGCGCTTTATGTGTTGATTGAAACACTTGGTCCAATCAGCGGTGCGCATTTCAACCCGGTGGTCTCGATCGTCCTGGCCCTTCGCCAAGATTTGGCCCGACATCATTTGTTGGGCTACATCGCTTGCCAAATGGTGGGTGCCGTGCTTGGGGCATGGATGGCGCACGCGATGTTTGACTTGGAAATATTTCAATGGTCTAGCAAAGTCAGATCGGGTCCTGCTCAATGGTTGTCAGAAGTGATTGCGACAGCAGGTTTGATGTTGGTCATCTTGAGATCGCCAGCGGGTCGCGCCCCGTCCATCGTGGCGTGTTACATCGGTGCGGCGTATTGGTTCACTGCAAGCACGTCCTTTGCCAATCCGGTGGCCGATTTGGGTCGCATGTTGACCAATACGTTTGCGGGCATCTCACCATCTGATGTACCGGCCTTTGTGCTGGCTCAACTGATGGGTGGCTTTTTGGGTGTGGGTGTGGACAAACTCTTGCACCACAGAAAAGATGCAAAAAAAGACCAGGCCCATTGACATCGATCAAATCAAGCCGCCGACATTGCACAAATAATGAATGCATCCCATATTACAACGGAGATGCATCATGTCCACATTGCCGACCGCCAATGATTTGTTTGCTTACCTGGATGGTACACACCGAGAAATAGATGCCAAAGTCAGGCGGTTGAATCAATTGGTGCAAGATGTTGCCCATCGAACACTGAATGCATCCGAGTGCTTGGAACTCAAGCGGATATGCGAATTTTTTGGCACAGATGCACGCAATCATCACCTGGATGAAGAGCGACATGTGTTTCCGGCTTTGCTGTCCAGCGATTCTGAAGACGTGGTCACGGCCGCAAAAAGACTCACTCAGGACCATGGGTGGCTGGAAGAGAATTGGATTGAGATTTCACCTCACCTGGCCGCCATCAGTCAAGGCAGCGGCACTTACGATCTGGCTGAACTCAGCCACGGCATGGAAGTCTTTGGGGCGTTGTATGACGAGCACATGCATTTGGAAGAGTCGCTGGCCTATCCAGCGGCTCAAAAATCCAAACATTTGATCGACGTCTTAGGGGCAGGGCGCGAAATGGCACAACGCCGCTGGGCCAAACCAAATTGAACAGGCTGTCCTGTCAATCTTCATCAGGCTCCTCATACTCTTTGGGCAATTGATGGGCAATGCCCTTGTGACAGTCGATACAGGTTTTGCCCGCTTCTTTGGCCTTCATGTGGCGCGCGTAGTTGCTCTTCTTTTGGTATTCGTCGCTCATGGCCTCAAATTGATGGCAATTTCGACATTCGCGTGAGTCAGACGCTTTCATGCGCTCCCATTCATGGCTGGCCAGCGTGATGCGTTTGGCTTCAAATTTCTCAGGCGTATCGATGCTGCCTGTCAACTTTCCCCAGACCTCAAAGCTGGCCTTGGCTTTGCGCAACATTTTGTGCCCCCAGTCCTTGGGGACGTGACAGTCTGAGCAAATGGCTCGAACGCCACTTCGGTTCGAATAGTGAATGGATGTTTTGTACTCTTGGTAGACCGTGTCGCGCATCTCGTGACAAGAGACGCAAAATTCAAGTGAGTTGGTCATCTCCAATCCAGTGTGGAAACCACCCCAGAACAAAATGCCACTTACAAAACCTGCACCCAGCAAAGCCATCAGTGAATATTTCGCAGATGGTTTTTTCAAGATGCTCCAAGCTCTGCCCATCCATCCCTGATGTTTGTCTGTCATGATGTGCTTTCCATCTGTTCGCGCTCAAAACCCAAGGACATAATTCACGCTCATGAGTTGAACTTTGTAAGCCCCAGGCACTTGGTTGGTGGGAATCAAGCTGGTCGGTGTATAGCCCGTTTGCAAGCCGTTGTAGTAATAATCTTGAGCCCACATGCGTTGGTTGATCAAAGTGACCATGATTTTTTCGGTCTTGTCCAGTTTGTACTCGCCTGACAGCTTGAGTTGCACGACGTTGTAGCGAATGTCTGGCACCGATCCACAAGTCAGCACGGTCGGATCTGAACAAGACAATGACGGTGCGTAATTCAATTGTGTGAAATAGCCGGTTCTGGCAAACGAATAGTTGGCGTCGCCTTTCAAAGTCAATCTGGAGCCCATCAAACTCTCGTCATTGAAACCCAAGCCCAAAGTGACGTCACGTCCTTGCAGTCGATTCATCCAAGACAGCTGCTGGTTGATCGGCCCACTGGTGGATGGAGCGGTGGCGATGATGACGTATTTGTTGGTCATGTCACGCTGCATGCGCTGCCCGGTGAGGTAACCAAACATGCTGGCGTTTTCTTTGTAAGCGTAAGAAAGATCGAGATTCAGGCTTTGAGTGCTGCCACTTTGCACCCCAAAGGTTGAATCACCGTAGCGGTCGTAGCCCCACTTGCCACTCAGACCCAGTGCCCATTGCTCGTTGATCTGTGTGGTGCCACCCATTTTCAAGGCATCTTGGCGTCGGCTGGCAGAGAAATAAGGGTTGAATCCTTGGTAGTCGCCACCGTTCAAGCCCGGTATGGCGTTGGTTGCTGTGACCCCACTGGGGTAACCCCCGGCGCCATTTAAGATGTTGCCATTGATGCCAATCATGTCGGTGATGGCGCTGGCGTTGGTCGTGGTTTTTCGATCGCTGTAGGCATAGCCCACGCGCAGATCGGTCTCGGCCCCCAGTTTTTGACGGAAAGTGGTTTCCATCTTGTCTTCGCCATGGCCAGTGGCCACCACGCAATTGGCCGCAGTGCCATAGTTTTCACACCATCTGCTGTAGCTTTCGTGCCCAAATGACACCCTTAATTTTTGCTCAGGGTTGAATTTGTAGTCGGCCGAGGCTTCAGCCTGATTTTTCCGGTTGCTGAATGGGGTGTTGTAGTAGTTGTAGACGTGGCTGGTCGAGTAATCGATGCCGTAAAAATGATATGCATTGGATGCTGTTTTATTCAAACGCTCGTCGTACCTCAAGACGCCACTGAGTGTCAGATTTGGGCTGTACTGATCGGTCAGGCGGACGTCAAAGTGGGTGTTGTCGACGCGGCCATTGAGCGAATTGGGGCCGGCATACGATCCAGAACCTGAATACAACGACGTGTAGGTGGCAGGGTTAAAGCCTTGGTTTTGCAAGCCAACGCCCCAAGAGTAGTTGCCAGTCAGCTTGGTCTGCTTGCTGAAGTCGTAACCCGCATTGGCATGGATCTGATTGAAGGTGTTGCTGGGCGCTGTCGACAAAGCCTGCATGCTGACTGGGGCCGCGCTGGTGCTGAACGCAGGCTGGAAATACACCGCATCGTTGGCATTTCTGAATGCCGATCCCACGTAAGAGACGCTGTAGCGCGATTGCTCACCCCTCCAGTGATAGCCTAAATTCCATTGATCGGTTTCGTATTGGGTGGGGTTGGGCAGGTAGGTGACTTTTTCGTTAGGCACCGTGCCCACTTTGGCCGTTGGCATGGACATCAACTTGGCACCCGTTTGGCGCAATTGGCTGAATTCGAAATCGATGCTCGATTGACCATTTAACAGTCGGCTGGCCGTGATGGTGCTGGTGGTGCGATCGGTGTACACATCCATGGATTGCAAGTACGTGTTCCAACTGAGATTGGGTGCTGGGGTCACGGGAGAGGTGAAATTCAGACTTTGCGTGTAGCTGGGATTGAACGTCGATGCGTTGGTGGAGGTGAGGGCGGGCAAATTGGTGGTGAACCGATTGCCACCCATCGCTCCCGTATACGGGGTCTGATACCCTGGCGCCGTCCAATGCTGCAACTCGTCTATGGACAATCCCACATTCCAATTGCCTTGGTCAGCCAAGCGCAAATTCAAGCTGCGATTGGTCAAACCTAGGTTGTCCCCATCGACCGACCAGCGCATGGTCTCACCCTGTTCATTTTGAGTGAATGCCGATCCGCCTTTGGCATGGATGTTCACATCGGGGTAGCCACCGCCTTTGCTCAAGCCGTTGTACTCTCCAAATCGGCTCAAGCCCGCCGCACCACCAGCACCCGCAGAGACGTTGGTGCTGCCGATTTGCAAGGTGTTTTGCGGTGTCTTCAATGCCTGGGCTTCTTCGTCATCGGCCCAAACCGCTACCGGTGAGGCGATCTGACCCACCGCCACAGCGATGGCGGTGAGGGTGAGTTTTTTGTTCAGCTTGTTCATGATCTTCTCCTTTCTGCCTCAGCGTTGCAGAAATCCACCCGCAGGGCTGTTGGATCCGTGTACCTGCACATGGCAGTTGGTACAAGCCCTTCCGAGTTCTGTTGCGCTGGGACCCGTGCTTTTGGTCAATCCGCCTTGAATGCCTGCCACGTTTCTGCCAGCAGGACTGGCTGAGCCATGGGTGCCGTCGTGGCACTCTCGACACAAGAACGGTGGACGGCTCTTGAGCAAAGCGTTGATGTTGGAGCCGTGTGGGGTGTGGCAATGCGTGCATGCCTCGGTCACAGGTTGATGCTCAAACAACATGGGCCCGCGTTTTTCGGCATGACAGCTTTGGCAAGTTTCGTTGATGGTGTTTTTCTTCAACAACTTTTGACCCGTCGAGCCGTGCGGATTGTGACAATCTGAGCACACCACTTTGCCCTCGTTGATGGGATGGTGCGATATTTTTCTGGCGTCAGCACGCTGCTCTTTGTGGCAGGTGTAACAAACTTCGGGCTGGGTCTTCTTTGAAATCACCTTGTCTTGGGGCCGATGGACTTGGTGACAACTGTTGCAAGCCACTCCATTGACCTGGTGTGAGCCACCATCCCAGTTGTGTCGCTTGCTGTCCCGGTGGCAAGTCAAGCATTGCCCGGCTCGAACCTCATCGCCGGATGCGGCATAAGTTCCCTTTTTAAACACCACGTCAGGGGCAGGACGCTCTTTGCTGGTGGCGTTGGCTCCTTTGAGGTGGTTTTCGCTGTTGCCGTGGCAAGATTGGCAACTGGGTGTGCGAGCATCCCCTTTGACGCCGTGCTTGGTCTGATAAATGGACAACACCGGTGCATTCTCAGATTCGTCATGGCACTTGGTGCAGACCTCATCTTTTTGCAATGACGCTTGCGCACGCGCCACTTTTTGGTCATCCAATTTGATCAGGCGATCGTTTTGGGCATGCGCAGATCCGCCAGCCAAAATCAAAATCAGCGCCATCCATTTCAATGTTTTAAGCATGATGATTCACTTTCCCAAGGGCCTTTCAATCACAGTGCGGCCTTGACATTCATTGAGAGAGCACCCAATCAGCCAAGTTTTTGACTTGCTCGAGATCTTTGGGTGGCGTGGTCTTGACGATCTTGTGTTCTTCCTCGTGACCATCAGGGAATTTGGCCTTTTCACCCGAGGTCAGGTGATGCACCAATTTGGCTTGCGCGTCGCTTTTGCCGCGGTATTTTTCAGCCACTTTTTTGAATGCCGGGCCATCTTTTTCTTTGTCAATCGCATGGCACTTCAAACAATTGTTTTGTTTGGCCAGTTGTTTGGCCGCGTCTTCATCCAGTGCGTATGCGCCAGACAGACCCCAACCGATGACGGCCACTCCTAATGCTCGGGCCCAATTGACATGTTTCATTTTT
>CAWUNN010000099.1:0-6737 GCA_963923185.1 uncultured Limnohabitans sp.
GTTGAAGACTTAAATCAGACATGGGTGACCTGACCTAAAGACTCCCCACAGGGAGGTGACAAAAAAAACGGCATGGGATTGCCGCCGAGGGAGTGAGATTGTACCCGCAACCCGCGATGGGTGACCCAAGTTGCGGGATAATTCACTTCACACCTGACCCGTTTGACCATGCCCAAAACCCAAGCCACCCCCAACGCCACTACGGCCCCCGCTGAGTTGCCCGCGACCTACGAAGAGGCTGTGGCCGAGCTTGAGGGCTGGGTGTCACAGATGGAATCGGGCGAACTGCCCTTGGATCGGTTGCTGGCCGCTTATCAGCGTTGTGCCGCCTTGATCGAGTTTTGCCGAGGCAAGCTTGACGCCATCGAACAGCAAATTCAGGTGCTCGACGATGGGGTGATGAAGCCTTGGCTAGAGGGGAATTGAGCTCCATGTTGCCTTTCGAGCAATGGATGACCCAACAGCTGCTGCAAGTCGAGCAGGCCTTGCAGGCCTGGGTGCCCGCCCATGCGCCCGCTCAGTTGGGTGTGGCCATGCGATACGCCGTGCTGGACGGTGGCAAACGGCTGCGCCCCATGTTGGTGCTGGCGGCACGCCAGGCGGTGTCGGGTGATGTGGCCGACCCGGTGTGGGACCAAGCGGCCATGCGGGCCGCCTGTGCCATTGAGTTGATCCATGCTTATTCTTTGGTCCATGACGACATGCCGTGCATGGACAACGATGTGTTGCGCCGTGGCAAACCCACGGTGCATGTGCAGTTTGGCCAAGCCCAGGCCTTGCTGGCGGGCGACGCCTTGCAAGCCCTGGCCTTTGAGGTGCTGACCCCGGTCGACTCGGACATGCCCGATGCCTTGCAAGGCGTGTTGTGCCGCATCTTGTCTCGCGCAGCCGGTCATTCGGGCATGGCCGGTGGCCAGGCGGTCGATTTGGCCAGCGTCGGCGTGCCCCTGACAGAGACCGATTTGCGTCGCATGCATCGCATGAAAACAGGCGCTTTGCTCGAAGCCAGTGTGCAGTTGGGGGCCCAGTGTGGCCAGGCCTCGGCCACGGCCTTGCAAGCCCTGAGCGATTACGCCCAGTTTTTGGGGGTGGCCTTTCAAGTCATTGACGATGTGCTCGATGTCACCTCGGACGCCGCCACCTTGGGCAAAACGGCTGGCAAAGACGCCGCCAACGACAAACCCACCTATGTCTCACTGATGGGTTTGCAAGCGGCCCAGCAACACGCCCATGATTTACTGGATCAAGCCCTGCAAGCCTTGCACGCCAGTGGCTTGTCACACACCGAACGGTTGGCCGATTTGGCCCGCATGGTGGTGACGCGCAACCATTGAACAGGCCATTGACATGAACCTTTTGAATCAGATTCAATCGCCCACTGACTTGCGGCGCATGCCCAAAGAGCAATTGCGCCCCTTGGCCGATGAGTTGCGTGCCTATTTGCTAGAGAGCGTCTCGCAAACGGGGGGCCACCTCAGTTCGAACTTGGGCACGGTCGAGTTGACGGTCGCTTTGCATTATGTGTTCAATACGCCGCATGACCGACTGGTGTGGGATGTGGGCCATCAGACCTATCCGCACAAAATGTTGACGGGTCGGCGCGATCAAATGGGCACCCTGCGCCAACGACATGGCTTGTCGGGCTTTCCGCGCCGCAGCGAAAGCGAGTTTGACGCCTTCGGCACAGCCCACTCGTCGACCAGCATCTCGGCCGCCTTGGGCATGGCCGTGGCTGCGCGCCAAAAGGGCGAGCAACGCCATTCGGTGGCCATCATTGGAGATGGCGCCATGACGGCAGGCATGGCCTTTGAGGCCTTGAACAACGCCGGTGTCGCCGATTGCAACCTGTTGGTGGTGCTCAACGACAACGACATGTCGATCAGCCCGCCGGTGGGGGCATTGAACCGTTACTTGGCGCAACTCATGAGCGGGCGTTTTTATGCGACGGCGCGCGAAGTGGGCAAACAGGTGCTCAAAGGGGCGCCTACGCCCCTGGTGCATTTGGCCAAGCGATTTGAAGAGCAGGCCAAGCAGCTGATCTCACCCATCACCTTGTTTGAAAAATTTGGTTTCAACTATGTGGGGCCGATCGACGGGCATGACCTGGATGCCTTGATCCCGACCCTGCAAAACATGAAGCAACTCAGTGGCCCTCAGTTTTTGCATGTGGTCACCAAAAAAGGCCAAGGCTACAAGTTTGCCGAAGCCGACCCGGTGGCCTACCATGGGCCAGGTAAATTTGACCCCTTGGTCGGTCTCAAGCCTGCGACCACTTCTCCTAAAACCACCTTCACCCAGGTCTTTGGCCAATGGTTGTGCGACATGGCCCGAGCCGACCCCCGTCTGGTGGGCATCACGCCAGCCATGCGCGAGGGCTCGGGCATGGTGGAATTCCATCGGCAGTTTCCAGATCGTTATCACGACGTGGGCATCGCCGAGCAACACGCGGTCACCTTTGCGGCAGGCTTGGCCTGCGAAGGGCTCAAACCCGTGGTGGCCATTTATTCGACTTTTTTGCAACGGGCCTACGATCAGTTGATCCACGATGTGGCTTTGCAAAAATTGCCCATGGTGCTGGCCTTGGACCGCGCGGGCATCGTGGGGGCCGATGGAGCCACCCATGCTGGCTTGTTTGACATTGCATTTTTGCGCTGCATTCCCAACGTCAGCGTGGCCTGCCCGGCCGACGAAGACGAATGCCGCAAATTGCTCACCACCGCCTACCAACAAGACCATGCTGTGGCGGTGCGATACCCCCGAGGTGCAGGCGTTGGCAAAGCCGTCGAAGACGGGTTGCAGACCCTGCCATTTGGTCGTGGCGACATTTGCCGCCAAGGCAAGCGGGTTGCCTTGTTGGCCTTTGGCACCTTGTTGTACCCAGCCTTAGAGGCTGCCCAACAGATGGACGCCACGGTGGCCAACATGAGATGGGCCAAGCCACTGGACACCGAGTTGGTGTTGCAATTGGCGCGCGACCACCAGGCATTGGTCACGCTGGAAGAGGGCGCCATTGCTGGCGGGGCGGGCAGCGCCGTGTTGGAGTGCCTGGCCCAGCATGGGCTGAGCATCCCTGTGCTGCAACTGGGCATTGGCGACCATCTGACCGAGCATGGCGACCCGGCCAAGTTGCTGGCCGAGCACGGCCTGGACGCCGCTGGCATTGAGCGCTCGGTGCGTCAACGCTTTGCGATCGACAACACCATTCCATTGAGGGCTCAGAAATCATGATCAAATTGATCAGTGTTTGATGGTCTTGCATGGGTAAACCCGCAATTCCGGGTGGATGGCAATTTCTTTACAATTCGCACACTTTGGCACCAATCCGGTGCTGCACCATTTTTTCACTTGAAGGAACCATCAACCATGGATCGTCGTTCAGCACTCAAACATGCCGGCATCGCCGGGGTACTGGCCGCAGGCGCTGCACCGGCTGTGCAAGCTCAGCAAGTCTTGCGCTTTCGCCTGGCCTCCAGCTTTCCCAAATCACTGGACACCTTGTTTGGTGGTTCTGAGACATTTGCAGCCAAGGTCAAAGAATTGTCCGGCGGCAAAATCGAGATCAGCACCCATGCAGCCGGTGAAATCCTCCCCGCATTCGGCGTGGTCGATGCGGTCAAGGATGGCGCGGTCGACATGATTCACACCGCAGCCTATTACTTCTTTGGCAAAGACGACACCTTTGCCCTGAGCTGTGCCATTCCATTTGGTCTGAACACCCGTCAGATGAACGCCTGGATGTTTGAAGGCAACGGCCTGAAGCTGACCCGCGAGTTTTATCGCAACTACAACATGGTCAACTTCCCCCTGGGCAACACCGGTGCTCAAATGGGCGGTTGGTTCCGCAAGCCCTTCAAATCGCTGGCCGAATTCAAGGGCACCAAATTCCGCGTCGGCGGCTTTGGTGGCCGCATCATCGAGCGTTTGGGTGGCATTCCGCAAAACCTGCCTGCTGGTGAAATCTACCAAGCCCTTGAAAAAGGCACGGTCGATGCCGCCGAGTGGATTGGACCTTATGACGATCTGAAGCTGGGTCTGTACAAAGTGGCCAAAAACTATGCCTACCCCGCTTGGTGGGAGGGCGGCCCTCAGCTCGAGTTGTTCATCAACAGCAAGGTGTGGGACGGTTTGTCCAATGAGCAGCGCGCCATCATCGACGCGGCTGCGGTGTATGCGCACTTGGACATTGGCGCCAAGTACGATTACCGCAATGCTGGCGCCCTGAAACAATTGGTGGCCGGTGGTGCCCAACTGTTCCCGCTGCCGCGCGACATGACCGAGGCCGCTTTCAAAGCGTCAGAAGAGGTCTACGCCGATTTGTCGGCCAAAAATCCAAACTGGAAAAAGGTCTATACCGACTACGCCAACTGGCGCCGTGAAGCCAACATTTGGTTCAAGGTCACCGAGGCGGGTTTTGATCGCTTCATGCAAGCGGCCAAGCTTTGATGCCTGCCCTTTTTGGGTGCTATCGGGGCTGAGACCCCGATTCGATTCAAGCCCGACCTCGGTCGGGCTTGTTTTTTTGGCGAGGCCAGGTCATGCGACAATCTAGGGTGCTCTGAAACAGGGTTTTGTTTTCACTGTCTGGTATCGAACCATGAAATTTTTACTTCAATGTGCCGATTGGGTGGATGGTCTCAGCAGGCGCTTTGGCGAGCTGGCGGCCTGGGCCGTGTTGGCTTCTTGCTTCATCAGTTGTGCCAACGCTTTTGTGCGCTTTGGCTTCAATACCTCGTCCAACGCATGGCTTGAAATTCAGTGGTACTTGTTTGCCGCTTGCGTGATGTTGGGGGCGGCCTGGGTGCTGCGCGTCAACGAGCATGTGCGTGTCGACATTTTGTACGGCAAGTTGTCGACCCGAGGCAAAGCCATTTTGGACCTGATTGGCATCGTGATCTTTTTGCTGCCGGTGATGGCGTTGATGTTTTATTTGTCGTTGCCCCTGTTTGTGCGCATGTGGGAAACCCAAGAGATGTCCAGCAACGCAGGCGGCTTGATCCGCTGGCCGGCCATGCTGATGCTGCCTTTGGGTTTTGCCATGGTGTTTGTGCAAGGCCTGATGGAAGCCATCAAGCGCATCGGCTGGCTGCAAGGTCTCTACGAAATGAATCTGGTTTATGAAAGGCCCTTGCAATGAACATGGAGCAATTCGCCCCCATGATGTTTGTGGGCTTGGTGTTTGTGATGTTGATCGGCTTTCCGGTCGCCTTTTCTTTGGGTGCGCTGGGGTTGTATTGCGGCTTTTATGCCATCGAGATGGGTTGGTTTCCATCCAACTTTTTAAGCAATTTGCCGCTGAATATTTTTGGCATTTTGTCCAATGAGTTGCTGCTGGCGATTCCGTTTTTCACCTTGATGGGCAGCTTGCTTGAAAAGTGTGGTTTGGCCGAAGACATGTTGGACTCGATGGGCCAACTCTTTGGCCCCGTCAAAGGCGGTCTGGGCTACTCGGTGATCATTGTGGGATTCATCTTGGGCGCCATCACCGGCACCGTGGCGGGACAGGTGATTGCCATGGCCATGATCTCTTTGCCGGTCATGATCCGCTACGGCTACGACATGCGTTACGCCACGGGCGTTTTGGCGGCCTCAGGCACCATCACCCAGTTGGTGCCCCCTTCGTTGGTGCTGGTGGTCATGGCCGACCAGTTGGGCCAGTCGGTGGGCGACATGTACAAAGGGGCCTGGGGCCCCTCGATCTTGCAAATCATTTTGTTTGCTTTGTACACCTTCATTTTGACGCGCATGCGGCCCAACGCTTTGCCTGGCGTGCCCCTTGAGGCGCGCACCCTGAAGGGGTGGGCACTGTGGTCCAAGTGCTTGCGCGGCATCATTCCATCGGCCATCTTGATTTTTGCGGTGTTGGGCAGCATGGGCGGCTTGCCAGGCATCGATACCGCCATTGCCACCCCCACCGAAGCCGGTGCCATGGGGGCCTTTGGTGCCTTTGTGTTGGCGGCCATGCACAAGCGACTGTCTTGGCCCTTGGTCAAAGAGGCGATGGCGGGCACCATGCGCATCACTGCCATGGTGGTGTTCATTTTGATCGGCTCGCGCGTGTTCTCACTGGTGTTCCAAGGTGTGGATGGTGGTCGCTGGATCGAGCACATGCTGAGCAATTTGCCTGGTGGGCAGGTTGGCTTTTTGCTGGTGGTCAATGTCTTCATATTCTTCTTGGCGTTCTTCCTGGACTTCTTTGAGATCGCCTTCATCATCTTGCCCCTGTTGGGACCGGTGGCCAGCAAAATGGGCATCGACCTGGTGTGGTTTGGCGTGCTGCTGTGTGTGAACATGCAAACCAGCTTCATGCACCCGCCTTTTGGCTTTGCTCTGTTTTATCTGCGCGGCATTGCCGACAGCCTCTTCAAATCAGGCGGTATTCCCAAGCCCGTCGAGTCCAAAGACATTTACTTGGGCTCGATCCCCTGGGTGATCTTGCAGTTGATGCTGGTGGTGATCGTGATCTTTGTGCCTGAGTCGGTGTTGATGTTCCTGGACAAGGCGCCCAAGGTGGATTTGGACAAGGTCCAGATCGAGTTGCCTGAAGACAACAACGCCAACCCTGACGCCAACAGCGAGCAGTCCAACGAGAACCTCAACGACTTGCTCAAGGGCCAGGCTGCGCCAGCCAAGCCGTGACCACCGCTTTGCAGGGCCCAGCCTTCACCCGCTGGGCCAAGGGCTTGGCTTTGGGTGTGGTGGCTTTGGTGGGACGCCAGGCATGGTTGGCCCTGAGCCCC
>CAWUNN010000100.1:0-6734 GCA_963923185.1 uncultured Limnohabitans sp.
AAGAGACAGGGACGGCCCAGCGTCCGGTGCAAGACGTGTTGGACGCCTTGGAGAAAGTCTCGGTCCCTGCCGGCAAAATCTACACCGTGGCCGACATCGCCTGCGACCCACACTATGCCGCCAGAGAGATGTTGCAACAGGTGCATCTGGACGGTCAAAGCCTGACCGTGCCAGGCATCGTCCCCAAGCTGTCGCGCACGCCGGGCAAACATCGGCGCAATGCCCCGGCCTTAGGCCAAGACAGCGAGCGCATTTTGGGGCAAATGGGGTTGAGCCCAGCGCAAATTCAAGAGCTGAGAGACCGTGGCATCATCGGAGCCTGAGCATGAAGAACCGAATATTTTTCAATGAAGTGGTGACCCGCGATGGGTTTCAGATGGAGCCACGCTTTGTGCCGACGGACGACAAAATCGCCTTGATCGACGCGCTCAGTCGCTGCGGCTACGCCAAGATCGAAGTGACCTCGTTCACCAGCGCCAAAGCCATTCCCATGTTGCGCGACGCCGAAGAGGTGATGGGGCGCATCAACCGGGTGGAGGGCGTCGAATACACGGTGCTGGTGCCCAATATGCGCGGAGCCGAGCGCGCGCTAGAGACCCGCCCCGATGAATTCAATCTGGTGATGTCGACCTCTGAGACCCACAACTTGGCCAATTTGCGCATGCCGCGCGAACACAGCTTTGCCGCTTTGAAAGGGGTGATTGAGCAGTTTGGGGCACAGGTGCCCATCAATGTATCGCTCTCAACCTGCTTTGGATGCCCCATGGAGGGCGAGGTGCCACAAGCCGAGGTGTTGCAGTTTGCTCAGCGCTTTGCCGATTTGGGTGTGCGTGGGTTGACCATTTGCGACACCACCGGCATGGCCCATCCGCGCCAAGTTGCGTCCATGTGCGAGGCCTTGCAGGCCCGATTGGCCGGTTTGCAATTGACACTGCATTTTCACAACACACGCGGCATGGGATTGGCCAATGTGTTGGCCGCCGTGCAAAGTGGCATCGATCGCTTCGATGGTTCGTTGGGGGGCTTGGGTGGCTGCCCCTATGCGCCTGGGGCCAGTGGCAACATCTGCAGCGAAGACGCCGTTCACATGCTGGACGCCATGGGGTATGACACGGGCATGGACATGACCGCCTTGCTCGATGCCGCTCGCGTATTGCCTGGCGTAGTCTGCCACGAAGTGCCAGGCCAAGTGGCCAAAAGCGGGCGCATCAACGACCTGCACCCTGCCCCCGATTCGGTGACTGAGTTGAGAAAGACAAGGGCATGATCGACCATTTGGATCACCTGGTGTTGACCACCGCCCGCGAGACCGCATGCATCGATTTTTACACCCGCGTGCTCGGCATGGAGCTACAGACCTTCATGGGTGGCACACCGCCGGTCGAGCGGCGCGCTTTCAAATTTGGTCATCAAAAAATCAACTTGCATGTGCAAGGCCACGAGTTTGACCCCAAAGCCCATTTGCCGGTGCCAGGCTCGCAAGACCTGTGCTTCATCGTGAAAATACCAATCGACCAAGTGGTCAATCGTTTGCAAGAATGTGGCTGGCCCATCCTTGAGGGGCCGGTCATTCGCACAGGGGCGACCGGCAAAATCAATTCGGTCTATGTGCGTGACCCTGATTTGAATTTGATTGAACTTTCTGTGCTGACCTGATCTCACTGCCCACATCCAAGGAGACAACACATGACAAAAACACAATTTGGCCTTCCAAGAAAAACTGCGACATCGTTCATCAGAGGCCTGGCCCTGGGTGGACTGGCCTTGGTCAGTTCGCTCATGTGGGGCTGCTCGTCCATGGGGCCCAGCGGCATTGCCGTCTCTGAGGTCGGCAGCATGCACGTGGGCGGGCGCCAAGTGACCCTCTCGGGCCTGCCGATCCGAGAGATCGTCTACTCACCTGGCAGCCCACCAGTCAAGGTCAACCCCAATGGCGACTTTGAAGCCGAACAGATGTATGTGCAATACATCAAGCAAGTCGCACCCAAAGCCAAATACCCCATGCTGATGTGGCACGGCGGAGGCCTGGCGGGTGTCACTTGGGAAACCAAACCCGATGGCAAGCCGGGCTGGCAGCAATTCTTTTTGGCCCAAGGGCACGATGTCTACGTCTCCGATGCGGTCGAGCGTGGCCGTGCCTCGTGGTCACGCTACCCAGAGATTTACACCTCTGAGCCTTTTTTCAGGACCAAGAAAGAGGCCTGGGAGTTGTTCCGAATCGGACCCGTGGGTTCTTACCAAACCGACCCCGCACAGCGCGTGAAATACGACAACACGCAGTTTGACGTCACCTCGTTTGATCAATTCACCAAGCAAAGCATCCCGCGCTGGTCGACCAACGATGTGCCCACCCAAGCGGCCTACGATGCTTTGGTTCAAAAGGTCTGTCCCTGCGTGATCGTGGTGCATTCGCAAGGCGGCAATTTTGCCTTCAAGGCTGCGCTGAAGGCACCCGACAAAATCAAAGCCATCGTGGCAGTCGAACCCTCGGGTTCGCCCGACCCCGCCAAGACCGATTTGTCGGCCTTGAAGGCCATTCCGCATCTGTTTGTGTGGGGTGACCGCCTCGATGAAAACCCATTTTGGCTCTCGGTCAGCAGCCAGATGAGCAAGTACCACCAAGCCGTGGCGCAACAAGGCGGCGTGGCCGATTGGATGAGCTTGCCCCAGTTGGGCATCAGGGGCAATTCCCACATGTTGATGATGGATCGCAATGCCGATCAAATCGCCCAGCGCGTCCAGGGCTGGATGACGCAACAAGGCTTGATGAAGTAAAGGTCAGGAAACGCGTGATGGACACGCGTTTCATCAACTTCATGTATAAAGAGTCGATGTTCTGATGTGAACATCAGACGTTTGAAAATTCCAATGTGTGCTTCGATCCAGACACATCTGAAAATTCTTTTTTCGTCATCATCAAGGAGCAATAGATGAGAATGATCCCCCTGTCGGCATTGGCATTGTGTTTGGCTGGGTTGAGCGCAGTCCACGCTCAACAAAAATTTGCGTATTCGTACGATCAACCCCCTGAAGTGGTCGGCAAATACATACAAAGACATTCTCTCGAAGTCGGCGATGTGCCCGCACACACCACCAATCTGGCTGAGATCGTGACCCAATACCTGAGCGACAAAGCGGCCCCCACGTTTGCGAATGTCCGAGCCAAAGAAAGTCGAACTGTATTGATGAGCGACTTCACTCAGAACTCAGGCTTCAGCACGGGCTATCGGGTCTACAGCATGGAAAATGGGGACAAAATCTTCATCAAAACCAGCCTGATGCTGCAAACCACGTCGGCCAACGGCAAAACCACATCGATCTCCTCCATGGTCGATACGTTGACGGGTGGCACTGGCCGATTCAAAAACATCCGCGGCACCTTAAACGGCACCAACAAAGCTGCGGTGGGTTCGACCACCTCGGGCAGTCATGTGGAAGGCGAGTATTACTTCATCGATTGAAATCATCGATGTCAGGCGTTCAGTGGATGTGCAAACCGCCACTGACGTCCAACACCACACCGGTGATGTAGGCCGATTGTGCACTGGCCAAAAACAGGCAAGCATTGGCGATGTCTTGGGCGCTGGCCAATCGGCCCAAGGGCACGCTGTCGGCCACCCGGCGTTTGCCAGCCTCATCGATCTTGCCCACCAACAAATCGGTGTCGACCATGCCAGGGGCCACCGCATTGACCCGAATGCCGTCACTGGCCAGTTCACGCGCCATGGCCTTGGCCAGCGATTGCAGTGCCCCTTTGGCGGCCGAATAATGCGGGCCACCCAAAATGCCACCGCCGCGCTGCGCCGCCACCGAACCCATGCAGACGATGCTGCCTGAACGGCGCTCTCGCATGTGCGGCACCACCGAGCGCGACATGTTGAAGCTGCCGCGCACGCTGACGTCCATCACCAGGTCATAGTCGGCCTGGCTGCTGTCCAGCAAGCGTTGCGATTGGCTCACGCCTGCGTTGTTGATCAAGATGTCGATGCGACCCAAGCGTTGCATGGTTTGACGCACTGCCGCCTGGCAAGCGTCTTCGCTGCGCACATCGCATGCCCAGCCTTGGTGTGCGGGCCCGATGGCTTGGGCCGCGCTGGCGGCTGCCGTGGCGTCCAGGTCCAAAATGACCACGGTCGCGCCTTCTTGGGCCAAGCGTTGTGCCGTGGCCCAGCCGATGCCGCGAACAGAGGCACCGCCGGTGACGATGGCCACTTGGTCTTTCAGTTGCATGTTCATGCCCCCCTTGACTTCAGATGCCTCGCGCGCCTGAGGCCAAGAACCCGCCATCGACCGGCATCGCAATGCCTGTCACGTAGCGAGCATCCTCCGAGGTCAGGTACAGCACCGCCGAGGCAATCTCTGGGCAGGTGCCATAGCGGTTCATGGGGATGGCTTGTGAATACTCCTGGCGGAATTGATCGGTGTGCAAGACCCGTGTCATGGGGGTGTCAACAGGGCCCGGTGAGACCGCATTGGCGGTGATGCCATGCTCGGCCAACTCGACTGCCATTTGGCGTGTGAGGGCAATCACCGCCCCCTTCGAAGTGCCATAGGCGGTGCGGCCAGTCCCCACCGCCCGCATGCCAGCCACCGACGCGATGTTGACAATGCGACCCCAACGGTGTGGCACCATCAGTCGTGCAGCGGCTTGGGCACACAGCAAAGTGCCCGTCACATTGACCTGCATCGTGGCCAAGAAGTTGTCCAGTGGAAATTCCAAGAACGGGTAGACCTTGGCAATGCCAGCGCAATTGACCAAGATGTCGCAGCGCCCCCAATCGGTCTGGACCTGCTCGAACACGCTGGCCACCGATGCGGCATCGGCCACATTGAGCTCGAGGGCGCGGGCTTGCATGCCCTGCCCCACCAAATCTGCGGCGGTGTGTTGAGCCGATGCCAGGTCCATGTCTGCGACCAGCACTTGGTGCCCAGCCTGGGCCAATTGTCGGCACACCTCGGCGCCAATGCCCTTGGCGCCCCCAGTGACCAACGCCACTCGGACTGTCGATTGTTGCTTCATGAATCAAGACCTGTCACAAAAAACCAGTTGAAATCCAGGGCACGGCGGCAACCACCACCAAGCCGATGAACAGCGCCAGCAAGTACGCCCCAATGGGTCGGATGCCCGCATCGGGGTTGACCCGCCCAATGGCGCAGGCGGCGTA
The DNA here is from genome assembly GCA_963923185.1 of uncultured Limnohabitans sp. Lineage (GTDB taxonomy): Bacteria > Pseudomonadota > Gammaproteobacteria > Burkholderiales > Burkholderiaceae_C > Limnohabitans. The sequence continues at coordinate 5,166 of CAWUNN010000100.1, forward strand.
ATAACCCACACCAAAAGGCGGCGCGAACAAACCAATGCCCATGGACAAAATGACCACCATGGCGTAATGCACCTCGTGGATGCCCACCGCCTGGGCGATGGGAAACAACAAAGGCCCAAACAGCACGATGGCCGGAATGCCCTCGAGCACGCTGCCCAATACAATGAAGGCCAACACCGACACCGACATGAAGGTGTAAGCACCGCCTGGCAAGGTTTTCATGGCTTCGGTCAAGGTGCGAGAAAACCCAGACTGGGTCAGGCCCCAAGCCATGGCCGTGGCCGCGCCAATGATCAACAAAATCGATCCAGACAAGCTGGCGGTCTCGACCAGCATCGGGTACACCCGCTTCCAATCGAATTGGCGGTACAGCAACAGCCCCGCCAAAATCGCATAAGCGATGCCAATGGTCGAGACCTCGGTGGCCGTGGCCACCCCTTCAACCACCGCAGCCCTGATGATGAAAGGCAAAGCCAGCGCAGGCAAAGCCACCCAAAACGAGCGCAAAATCTCAGACCCTCGGGCTTTGCTGACCTGACTGAGGTCTTCATGTCGATAGCGAGCCCGGATCACAAACATCAGGGTCACGGCCAACACCAATCCAGGCAGCAAACCGCCCGCGAACAAGGCCGAGATCGAAACCCCTGTGACCGAACCGATGGTGATCAGCACGATCGATGGCGGAATGGTCTCGGTTTGAGCACCAGTGGCCGATAACAGCGCCACCAGGTCGCCTTCTTTGGCACCGCGCTTTTTCATCTCTGGAAACAGCACCGGAGCGATGGCGGCCATGTCGGCCGCTTTTGAGCCCGAGATGCCCGAGACCAGGTACATGCCCCCCACCAACACATAATGCAAGCCGCCTTTGACGTGACCCAAGAGGCTGGCCAAAAACGCCACCATGGCCTTGGCCATGCCGGTCATCTCGATCAGTTGACCCAAAAAAACAAACAAGGGCACTGAGAGCAAAATCAGATGGCTCAGACCCTCGCCCATGCGCCCCACCACGATCATCTCGGGGGTGGAGGTGGCCAACATCACATAACCCATGGTGGCCAGTCCAAAGGCAAAAGCAATGGGCACGCCACTGAACACCGCAGCGGCCACCACGCCGACAAAAAAGACGATCAAGTTGGCATTGCCCAGGCCTTGCCACACGGGTTGCAGCAACCACATCAACCCAGCCAGGCCCACCACAATGGCCAAAGCCGCCAGCAACGGCTTCCAGTGGCTGGCTTGCGCCAAGCGCAGCACGGCGATCAAGGCCATCAGACCAAAACCCACGGCCAAAGCCACCACATGCCACGAGTTGGGCAAATCCAGCGCCGGGGTTCGAATCATCTCTTCTTCGACCGCGTACTCCCAGGCGTGGGGCAAGATCAACAACAAAAACAACAAGGCACAGACCGTGGCCAGCAAATCAAAAAAGGCTTTTTTCGTGGGCGAGAGGTTGCCCACCAAGGCCGTCATGCGCATGTGCTCGCCGCGCTGAAAGGCCACCACCGAGCCCAACATGGCCAGCCATAAAAACAAAATCGAGGCCATCTCATCGGACCAAATCAGGGGCTG
>CAWUNN010000101.1:0-6705 GCA_963923185.1 uncultured Limnohabitans sp.
GGTGGGGGTGCTGGTGGGGGTGCTGGAGACTTGGCCTTGATGCCTGGTACTTTGACCGATGAACACGCCAGCATGTTGCAAATCAGGGCCAACATCGTGAATCGAGATGGCATCGCAGGCCGACCTGAAGCCTTGGGCCGCAACCCTTGCATGCCCGAGCCTGGGTTGCACATTGCCCAAATGCAACCATGGGTGCGTCAATTCATGGCGGCTCAAGATCTGCTTTTTGCTCTTGAGTGGGAAGGGAAGTCCAGCAGCACAGGGTCGGCATGGTGTCGCATGCGCCATCGAAAAGGGGGCCTTTTGATTCAAATCGAGCGTCCCTCTGCTGAATTGTTCAAGCAAGAGTTGGCCGAGGTCATGGCCTTGGCGGATTTGCGTACCGAACGATCAGAAGAAATCTTGACTCAAATCGATCATCAATGGGCACTTTGGGGCAGCTTGTTGCCGCTGCGACCGGATCTCAGACCTCGCACGCTAGAGGTCTTGCAGGCGGTGGTCTGGCTGAGTGTGGCCGTTGAGATGAGGTTCAAACAGGTTTTGGGGGTCAGCCGACCGCAAGAATTTTCGCCTCAGGTGCAGCCCATCATCACCACGCCTGGGCATGGCTCTTTCCCCATGGGGCATGCCACGCAGGCCAGTGCGGTGGCCGAAACCCTCAGGCTGATGTTGCGTTTGGACTCCCAAGACTTGTTGGCCAGGCAGTTGCAACGTCAAGCCCACCGAATTGCTTTCAATCGCATCGTTGCGGGAGTGCATTTTCCGGTGGATCTGGCCGCGGGCATGGTGCTGGGTCAGTCTTTGGCTCGATATGCCCATGCCTGCGCACAGCGCTTGCCAACCTCAGTCAACGAAGCCCATTTCCGTGAGGCCGAATACTGTCAGCACCCTGGTGCTTGGTCCAGTGCCGAATCTTGGGCTGCGGCCAGCATGAAGATGCAACAAGGCGGTTGGATCTTGAACCGAGAGGCGATGCAAATGCCTGTGTGGACTCAAATTTGGCGTCAAGCCCAACAAGAATGGGCGGTTCAGGCATGAACACGGTGCAGCTCAGTCGCAGGCAGTTCATGCAGTTAGGGGCTGCTGCTGGCTGGGCCGCCGGCCAAGGGCTGCCCCATTGGACCCCAGTATCCCCTGGGTCACCTGAATGGGAGCCATCTGCGCAAACAGATCCATTTTTGCAATTGGCCTTGATGCAAGGATTTGAGGATCACGCTGTGCAAGCTTGGCCGATTGGCATGCGTTTGACTGTTGAACTGGACCGAGTCGACTCCAACGAGTGGGTAAAAAAGCTGGGTACCGATGTCCGGGTTCACAATCTGTTCCATGATGCAAGCCGTACTTGGGCGACACTGTCTTTGCACCCCGAAGCCTTGTTCAGGTTGCATCGCCAAGGCCTGAGTCAGTGTTTTCGATCACACCTTTGGGGGGCGCCTTGGAGGCACACCGAAAACCAACTCATGCTGGGTTCAAACGGATCGGCGAAAGCCACCAAGCCCGTCATCGAACACCGATTGGCCTGTGAGGCACATCGGTCAGCAACAGGCCAACGGGTGTTGGTGATTGACCATGGTTTTGCGCTGGCGCACTTGAGTGAGTCAGGGCAGACCTACCTGCACCATGCCAGCCATGCCCACAACCGACCCGCCGCTTGGGCACCCGCCTACAGTCATGGTGCGCAGACCTTGGGCTTGTTCTTGCAATTCAGCGCCTCGCATCGGGGGCTTGCCCCCACGCCCCTGTTGTTGTACGAATTGCCCGATGCTTTGTTGGGCAGCGTGCCATTGGGTGCGTTGTGGCCAGACATTTTGGATGCAGTGGCCTGGGGCATCTGCCACGCCCAAGCCGGCGAGCAGCTGGTGGTTTTGCTCAGTGTGGTCAGCAGCGATGGCAGTCGACATCCGCAGAGTTTTGTCTCACGCTCTGCGCGGGCTTTGCAGCGCCATGCCAAAGGCTTGGGGGTTGAGCTGATTTGGGTGATGGCCGCTGGCAACCAACACCAAGCACAGCAACATTTGCGCTATCAAGTCAGGCCCGGTCAAGCCGCCGTCTGGCAATGGGACTTGCCACACCAAAACACCCAAGCGACATTCTTAGAGTGTTGGCATGACGCCAGTGCGGGAGCACCCAAGGTGATGTTCAAGCCCCCGGGCCAAGCGTGGCAAAGTTCGGGCCATGGGGTCATCTCGGCTTGGCGTCAAGAAGATAGCGGCAAGATCCAAACGGTATTCAGATTGCCTGCGACATGCTCCAGCCAGCCTGATCAAAAGACTGCCCTGGCCGGCCCTTGGGGTGTGCGCTGGCAAGCCCCCGGCGGTGCCACTGAGCTTGACGTCAACCTCAGCATGATGTCGTCTGATCAGGCGGGGCCTTTCAGGCAAGCCAAGCTGTATCACGACTCTGACAGCTCGGCCAACCCGTTGCAGATCCAGTCACTCAGTGGTCTGGTTCCGCACATGACGGGGGTCTGGGTCGCGCAAGCTTTGGGGCAGGGGCATGCGGGCTGGTTGGTGGCCAATCCCAGGCCAGATCAACTCAGTGGTTACAGTGGTCGCTGGCCCATGGGACATGATTTGCACGGTTTGCAAAGCGCTGGTGCATGTGTGGATCCATCGAGGTTGTGGGCAGGCCTGAATGTCACCAGCGTGCATGGGCATCGGATGCACCGCGCCAGTGGGACCAGCATGGCGGTGCCTTTGGTGGCCGCTGGCTTGATGTCGGGTCGTTTGGGCTGAGTGCCGCGCGAACCCTAAAATCGACGGGCAGCCTTTTCATTCGGGCTGTAAGTGAGGGGTCTTTGGATGACATCGTCAAACAGGCCATGGTCAAATGGCCCAACGTGCCTGACTGCTGCGGTTGGTTGGGTCTGGATGCCCGTGGCGACTGGTACATGCGTGATGACGCAGTGCAGGCTCAAGGGCCATTTCCGCAATCCAAGGGGTCGCGACTGGTACACGACAAACTGATCGGCTTCATTGGCCGTAACTATGCGTGCGACACGCAAGGGCGTTGGTTTTTTCAAAATGGACCGCAGCGGGTGTTTGTCGATTTAGAAAGCACCCCATACATTGCCCGCTTGACCCCAGACCTCAAGGTCTGGACGCACACGGGCCAAGCTTTGGATGCCCAACAGGCCTGGGTGGACGAAGAGGGATTGTTGTACTTAGGGGACACCATGCATGTGGCCAGAGTCCATACCCAAGACATGATGTTGGCCGTCGATTGGCTGGACGCCAGACACATTCAGCCCCAAACGACAAGGGCAGCTGAGCTGCCCTTGAGATTTCATTTTGTGCCACACCCCCAAGCGGGGCATTGATCACTTGGCGGTTTCAGCCGGCTTTGGGGGCTCTTTGAATTTGGCGCCGCCTGCGTTGGCCATGTAGACCACTGCGCGTCCTATCTCGAGGTCTTCAAAATCGCCGCCACCTTGTGCGCCCATGGCGCCCTTGCCCTTGAGAGCCGAGGTCAGCAGGGCTTCGTAGCCCTTTTGAATGCGCGGTCCCCAAGCCGAGGCGTCGCCAAACTTGGGTGCACCTGCCGCACCGCTGGAGTGACAAGCCGTGCATTGGGCCTTGAAGACTTGCTCGCCGGTTTTCAGTTCGCGATTGGCGTCTTTGATCTCGACGCTGCCCACCTTTTGAATTCGAGCGGCCACAGATTCGGGGGTGTTGGTGGCGCCAGCTTCGGGTTTGTTGGCGCTGGTGACGTAATACACCAATCCGATGATGATGAAAACCGGCACGACAAAAGAGTAAAACACGGCCAGCAACAATTGACGTGGTGTTTTGATGGGGCCAGTGTGGGCTTCTTCGTGGTGCTCGCTCATGAAATCCTCGGTCAGGAATGCAAAAAGAATAACGGATGATTATATCCGCCTCAGACGTCATGATGGTCCTATGAACCCCTTTGCACCTACAATGCAAGCTGCACGCGGCTGTAGCTCAGTGGATAGAGTATTGGCCTCCGAAGCCAAGGGTCGTGGGTTCGATCCCCGCCAGCCGCGCCACAAGCTTTCGGTCATCAAAACTCGTACTCGGCCTGAAAGCGCAAAGTGGTCTTGGCGGTGACGTGGGTGGTCCCCCACAACAGGCCCGCATTCCATTTGATGGCTTCTTTGGTGCCGGTTCTGATCTTGCCAAACAGTGCGGGGCCGACTTTGAATTCTTGTTGTCCACTGGGATTCCACTGAATCCAGCGCCCCACATTGCCCAGACCCTGGGCGCCCCACTCCAGCTGTTCGCTGTGGCGGTACTTCAGTTGAATTTGATACAGCAGTTCGGTCTGAAATGACGTGCTGGCGCGCACATGTTGCTGGATGAACGCATTGAAGTTGCCTTGCAGTCGGTCCCATTCGGCCTGAAACATGGGCCCGTAGGTGATTTCATAGCCCTCGGTGCGGTCTTTAGGACGTTCAATTTCGAGCAAGAAGCCCACGTCCACAGGGTATTGGCCGGTCTCGGTGAGCTGAAAGCGGTTCTCCCACTCAAAGGCATCGAAACCATTGGTTTCACCCACGGGTTTGGCGTACTTGGCGTAGATTTCGGTGAACCACCAGCTCGTGGGTGTGAACCCATAGCCGATCGAGTTGGCCGTATCGGTGGTGCCGTTGCGGTATTTTTGAATGCCAGATTTGAAGTCAATTTCGCGTTCGCCAAACTCGACAATGGGTGTCAAGATGTAATCATTGGGGTTGGCCAAGGCCTGCGCGCAGGCCAGCGTCAGCATGACCCCGGCAAGGGATGGTTTGAGCATGGGGTTTGCGGTCAAAGGTGAAATAAGCTTGTGTCAGCGCTTGGCATGGCGCAATCGGATGTGTCGTGCACTCAGGCCAATCAGCACCGAGGTCAGCACGTAAAAAAGGACTTGAAGTTGGCTGGGATGGGCTTCGTAGCCCACCAGGCCGTGCAACAACACACCCATCAAACTGTCGTTGCTCAGCAGCGATGAGCTGTCCCAAGCTTGATCCGCCAGATCTGGATACCAACCGGCCTGTTGCAAGGTTTTGGCCAGTTGGCTGGCCAGGTGTCCTGCCAGCAACAACACCATCACGTTGGTGACGGCAAACAAGCGCCTAGGTTGCACATGGCCCAGTCCACTGTAGATCAGCCAGCCAACGCCGACCCCCAGCCCCAAGCCCAACAAGGCGCCGATCATCATCGCACCCAGGCCATCCGTGCTGCCCGTGACAAGTCCTGCCACAAACAACACGGTTTCTGCGCCCTCACGCAACACGGTCATGGCCACGGCCAATGCCACGGCCCACAAGGTGTTTGAATCGCGCGCAGCTCGGGCCCCCAGTCGCTTGGCATCTTGGGTCATTTGCTGTGCATGGGCACTGACCCAGATGGTGTGCCAAGCCAGCATCAGCAACGCTGTGCTCAAAATGCCTGCATTGACCCATTCTTGTCCCAGTCCGTTGGCCCATTGGCCAATTGGCTCCATCAGTGCGGCCAGCGTCAACGAACCCAGCACACCCAAGGCGATGCCAAGAGTCAGCCAACGGGTGCGTTGCTCAATGCTGCGGGTTGCTGCGGCCAAAATGCCGACAAACAAGGCGGCCTCTAGCGTCTCTCGAAATACGATCAGACCAGTTCCAAACACGACGTGACCTTATTCTGCGATGACCACGCCCTTGGCCGTGGTCGGGTTGAATTCACCAAAAAACTCGTATCGCCCTGGCTTGAGTGGACCGATGAAAATCACCGTTTTGGCGCCTGCTGGAATCAGCTTTTCTCGGTTCAAAGAATGGCTCTCAAATTCTTCAGGGCTGCTGTCTTGGTTGTGCACATTGAGCTTGATGCGTTGGTGGGCTGCCACCTTGATTTCATTGGGGGTGAACTGATGGTTTTTGATGACCAAGGCGACCTCGTGGTCAGCAGCCCGAGCCATTGGCGCGGCCAGGGACGCCAGCAAGGTGAGTAAAAGTGGGATCTTGTGCATGGCAACAGTTGGGTGCAGGGGTGAGAAGATGATTGGACTGAACAAGAACGCATTGTAAATGATAATTAATATCATTGGCAATCAATTATTGAATTAAGGTGATTCATGGGGCTGTTGCCCGTTCGCGCAGAGGCGACAATCAGTGTGGGAATCCGCAGTCCAACCCAGGTTGGGCGCTGTTAAATTAACTCCAAAGGAGTCGCACATCATGAACAAGTTTCGTTGGATGGGTCTGTGTGTCATGTGGTGGTGCTGTGGCCTGGTCATGGCACAAAACATTTCGATTGCCACGGGTGGCACGGGTGGCGTGTATTACCCCTACGGGGGAGGCTTGGCGTCGCTGTTGACCAAGTCGCTTCCAGGTCTGACGGCCACGGCCGAGGTGACGGGCGGCTCGGTGGACAACCTGAAATTGGTGGGTTCTGGCAAGTCTTACATTGGTTTTGTCATGTCCGATGCCGCACAGGACGCCTTGCAAGGTGTGGACAAATTCAAAAGCGGCAAAATTGCCTTGCGCACTCTGGCGGTGCTCTATCCCAATCGCATGCATTTGGTCAGTGTCGATGGACGTGGCGTGAGCAAATTGGCCGATCTGAAAGGCAAGCACATTTCGACGGGCTCGCCCGGCAGTGCCACCGAGGTCATGGCCTTCAGGTTGATTGAAGCCGCTGGACTGGACAAGGACAAAGACATGAAACGCGAGCGCCTGGGCGTGGCCGAGTCAGTCAACGCGATCAAAGACGGAAAGATCGATGCGTTTTT
>CAWUNN010000102.1:0-6639 GCA_963923185.1 uncultured Limnohabitans sp.
GGTGGTGAACGAGTCGGCAAAAAATTCTTCCGCCGGCAAACCGGCCTTGGCCGCAAAATCGGCTTTGGCTGAATCGACCACGATCGGGGCACCGCAGGCATAGACCTGATGGCCAGACAAATCAGGGTGGTCTTGCAACACCGCCAGGTGCACAAAGCCAGTGCGGCCGCTCCAACCGTCACTGGGCAGGGCATCAGAGACCACTGGCACGTATTTCAAATGGGGCATGGCCGCCAGTTGCGCTTGCACCCAGTCGTCCAGGTACAAATCGCTGGGTCTGCGCCCGCCCCAGTACAGGGTGACAGGTCGCTCAATGCCCTTGTGACGCATGTGCTCCAAGATGGCCTTGATGGGGGCAAAGCCCGTTCCCGAGGCCAACAAAATCATGGGCTTATCGCTGTCTTCGCGCAAGAAAAAACTGCCCAAGGGACCTTCGATGCGCAAGATTTCTTTTTCTTTCATGGCCCCAAACACATGGTCGGTGAATTTGCCGCCAGGCATGTGCCGAATGTGCAGTTCGATGGCTTGCGTGCTCTCGCTCAGCTGGTGAGGTGCCACGGCCATCGAGTAACTGCGGCGCGAGCCATCGCGCAACAAAAAGTCAACGTACTGACCCGCATGGAATTGAAAGCGGTCGTTGGCGGGCAGCTGCAACTGCAGCCACATCACATCGTCGGATTTCTTTTGCAGCGCCATGACACGCACGGGCATCTTTTTGACCGGAAACTGGCCCACATCGACCACTTGGCGCGACTCGAGCACCACATCAGAGTGCGCCGTGGCACAGCAAGTCAGCACAAAGCCTTGGGCTTGTTCTTCCTCGCTCAAGGCCTTGGCTTGGTGCTTGCCATGGACCACTTCGCCCGAGATCTTTTTGCATTTGCAAGAGCCACAAGCACCGTCTTTGCAGCCATAGGGCAAGCCAATGCCTTGGCGCATGCCAGCGGCCAATATGGTTTCATCTGCAAGGGTTTGGAATTGTCGGCCACTGGGCGTGACCGTCACACTGAAGCTCATCTTTGGGTATCCTTGGGACTGCTGATTGGTTTGAGCCTGTATTTTGCCTTCAAACAACACCCCTCTGGGCGCGTTGCCCGCCCGATTCAGACGCACCCGCATCTTGGTGGTGGGGTGTGGCGATGTCGGCATGCGTCTGTTGAACCAGGGCTTGCGTCACATCAAGTGGTTGGCGCTGACCTCCAACTCACAGCGCCAACCTGAGTTGCGCGCTGCGGGGGCCCTGCCCATGGTGGGAGATTTGGACCATGCCGCCACACTGGCGCGTTTGGCCGGTGTGGCACATCGCGTGGTGCATTTGGCACCGCCGGCCTCAAGTGGCCAAAGCGATGCCCGCACCCGGCATTTGGCTCAGGCCTTGGCTCGGCGCAGCTCTCCCAGGCAGTGGATTTACGCCTCGACCACGGGCGTGTATGGCGACTGTCAGGGCCAGTGGGTGGACGAGGCACGACCCGTTCAGCCTCAAACCGATCGGGCCATGCGCCGGGTCGACGCAGAAAACACTTTGCGCTGGTTTGGCCGCATGAAATTGGGTCAAACGGGCATTGGCATCTTGCGCGTGCCTGGCATTTATGCCCCCAATCGGGTAGGCGGCACGCCGCGCGAGCGCTTGCTGCGCGGCTCCCCCATCTTGCAACCCTCAAGCGATGTCTACACCAATCACATCCATGCCGACGATCTGGCGCGTGCGACCTGGTTGGCCCTTTGGCGCGGCCGCAACACCCGAACCTACAACATTTGTGACGACAGCCGTTGGTTGATGGGAGACTACTTTGAGCGCGCTGCAGAGCTTTACGGCTTGCCCAAACCGCCTCGGGTCAGCTTGGCGATCGCTCAGACTCAGTTGACCCCCATGCAGCTCAGCTTCATGTCCGAGTCACGCCGCTTGCACAACCACCGCATGAAGCAAGAGTTGCGCTTGAAGCTGCATTACCCCGATGTCTTGCGTGGGCTGCAAGGCCTGAAAGGGGCCTGAGCCGATTCACCTCATTTGCGACGCAAGATGTGGATGAACTCGCTGCTTTCGGTGCGTTGTTCGATCAACTCATGACCGGTTTGTTTGGCAAACGCGGCAAAGTCACGGGTTGAGCCAGGGTCCGTGGACCACACCTTCAACACCTGACCGCTTTGCATGGCCGACAGCGCTTTCTTGGCCTTCAAAATGGGCAATGGGCAATTCAAGCCCCGGGTGTCCAACTCTTGATCGATGTCCATGGCCATGTTCACTCGATGTTCAAACGCTCGCGCTCGGCCCAGTCCATGAAGCGTGGCTCAATGCCCAGGCTTCGCTGCCAATCGGCCACGCCCCGTCCTGTGCCCGCCGGCCAACAAATGATGTCTTCGGGTTTGTACAGTTTGTACTCGGCCAATTCGGGTGACAACTTGATCTGTTCGCCCTCGGCTTGTGCGTGGTAGACGATCAACACCTGGTTCATGCGCAAAAACTCATACACCCCCACCAGCGACAGCTGGGTCACCTTCAGGCTGGTCTCTTCCATCACCTCGCGTGCGATGCCTTCTTCGGGTGTCTCGCCCGCTTCCATGAAGCCCGTGATCAGGGCAAAGCGGCGCCCGCTCCAAGCGGCGTTGCGGGCCAAGACAATCTGGCCTTGGTACTGAACGATGGCCGCCAGCACCGGCACGGGGTTGTTCCAGTGGGTCCAGCCGCAGGCGGTGCAGCACAAGCGCTCTTTGTGCCCGCCATCTTCCAATTTGGTCAGCCACTCAAGTGGGGTGGCGCATTGGGGACAAAAACGAAAGCCTTGACTCATGCTGGAAACACTCCGGTTGAAAGGTATCGGTCACCCCGATCACAGACCACAAAAACGATGGTGGCATTTTTTTCGCGCTCGGCAATTTGCTGGGCCACCCAACACGCACCAGCGGCCGAGATGCCTGCAAAGATGCCTTCTTCGCGCGCCAGCCGTCGGCACATGTCCTCGGCTTCGCTTTGCTGCACCAACACCAATTCATCGACCGCACTGGGGTCGTAGATTTTGGGCAGGTACTCTTGGGGCCACTTGCGAATGCCCGGAATGCGTGACCCTTCGCTGGGTTGTGCACCAATGATCTGAATGTGGGGGTTTTGTTCTTTCAAAAACCGCGACACCCCGGTGATGGTGCCGGTGGTGCCCATGGCCGATACAAAATGTGTGACCCGGCCTTGGGTATCGGCCCATATTTCGGGGCCCGTGGTTTCGTAGTGGATGCGCGGGTTGTCGGCATTGCCAAACTGGTCCAACACCTTGCCTTTGCCCTCGGTTTGCATCTTCTCAGCCAGATCGCGGGCGTACTCCATGCCCCCGCTTTTGGGCGTGAGGATCAACTCGGCGCCAAACGCCTTCATGGTTTGGGCCCGCTCGATCGACAAGTCTTCGGGCATGATCAACACCATCCGATAGCCCTTGATGGCTGCGGCCATGGCCAGCGCAATGCCGGTGTTGCCCGAGGTGGCCTCGATCAGGGTGTCGCCTGGCTTGATTTCACCGCGCTCTTGGGCGCGCTGGATCATGGACAGGGCTGGCCGATCCTTCACCGAGCCCGCTGGATTGTTGCCTTCGAGTTTGCCCAAGATCACATTGCCTCGTTGGGCAAGGGTGGCCGCACCGATGCGCTGCAGTGCCACCAGCGGGGTGTGTCCGATGGCCGATTCAATGGTTGGATAGTTCATCCCATAAATGTGCCATAATTCGATCTTTCCCTCCGTGCCGGAGTGGCGAAATTGGTAGACGCAGCAGATTCAAAATCTGCCGGTGCAAAACACCGTGCCGGTTCGATTCCGGCCTTCGGCACCATTGGTTTGTTTTTTTGATGCTTTGATTTTGTTTCTTCAACTCAATCATTCATTATAAAGAGTCCAATGTCCAAACCATTGAAATCTAGAGCATTCAATGGCATTCAGTCAGATCCATCTGGCGTGGACCCTCTCCTTCCTCAAATTGCTCAAATTCCGTACTGAACACTGCTCATCCATTGCCTTTGGTGACTTGCGAGCTTAAGCCACCTTGATGCCCGCATGGCGCCAAGCTTTTGAATTTTGACGCTCCATTAAAAGAAAAGGCGCTTACTGGGGTTTTCTTGATGAGCCCTTACACCTCAGTGACAACACGCTTGGCTCAAGGGCGCCAATGCCTGCAACGCACGAAGGGGCGTCAACACCCATGTTGTGGGCTGACTTGGCCTACCCTACAATCGAGCTCTCAGCCCTTTTTTAGGGTGACTCAAGCGCTCTGAGTGAAGGAGGTGCGCCCTCGCACTGCCCATTCTTGAGCCCTTTGGGGGCCAATCACTTTGGACCCCGTGCCATCGTGTCTTTAAGTCCAAAAGGAGTGACGAAGTGAATCATTTTTTCTCAAGAACCTCGGTGATGCGTTTGACCAAAAGTTACCAACAGCACGTCTCTCTCTCATCGCCCATTGCTTTACTTTTGGGCGCTTGCCTGGCCATGGGTCTGAGCATTGCTCCATCTTGGGCGCAAAACTATCCCAACAAACCCATCAAAGTGATCATCCCCTTTGCTGCCGGTTCGGCCACCGACCAAATTGGTCGCGCCTTTGCCTCCAAAATGGCAGAAGAGCTCGAGCAACCTCTTGTCATTGAAAACAAGGTGGGCGTGAACGGCATGCTTGGCGCAGATTTTGTGGCCAAAGCACCCGCTGATGGCTACACCCTGCTGTTTGGAACGAACAGCACCAATGCAGCGCTCAAGAGCTTGATGAAAAAGCTCCCCTACGATCAAGACACCGCCTTTGCGCCAGTGGCATTCATGGGCTCTGTGCCCTTGATCGTGGCCGTGAACAATGAGGTCAGCGCCAAGACCTTGAAAGATTTGGTGAACATGGCCAAACAAAAACCAGGCATGGTCACCTTCGCCAGCGCCTCCACTTCCCAACTGGTCTCAACGGCCATGTTGGCCGGCATGGCTGGCATTGACCTCAATCACATCCCTTATAAAAGTGGCCCCACAGCGATGACCGATTTGATTGGCGGACAAGTGATGATGTTCACGGCAGACTTTGCAGTGATGCTCCCCCAAGTCAAGGCAGGCAAGATTCGTGGCTTGGCCGTGACCTCTACACAACGCTCCAAGGCCATCCCTGAATTGCCCACCGTCAATGAAGCCTTGGGGATCAAGGGCTATGAGTTGATTGCCTACTTTGCAAGCTTTGCACCTGCAGGAACGCCCAAAGACATCATCCTCAAACTCAACAAAGCCTCCAACAACGCGGCCTCCAGCAAAGACATTCAAGAGCGTTTCATGGACCTGGGCTTCGAGGCCGATCCCAGCACGCCTGAGGCCTTGGCACAAAGGAGCAAACTAGAAACCGCCAAATGGGCCAAAGCCATTCACGAGGCCAAGATCGAAGCCCAATAAATCCCATCAAATCAAACCGCTCAACACCCAAAGGAATCCTCTCTTATGTCCTCTTTGTTCAGCCCCTTCGATCTGAGCTCACCCCGTGGTCCCTTGACGCTCAGCAATCGAGTGGTCGTTGCCCCCATGTGCCAATACTCTGCGCAAAACGGATGCGCCAGCGATTGGCACTTGATGCATTGGGCCAATTTGCTGAACTCTGGCTCAGCCATGATGATCATTGAGGCAACCGCCGTGAGCCCTGAAGGTCGCATCACGCCCCAATGCCTGGGTCTTTGGGACGATGCAAGCGCTCGCGCCTTAGAGGACAAACTTCACCGAGCAAGAAACCTAGCACCCAGTGTGCCCGTGGCCATTCAATTGAGCCATGCGGGCCGCAAAGCCTCTAGTGCCGTGCCTTGGGAAGGTGGCGCGTTGTTGGGTTTGAATGAAGGGGGGTGGAAGACCTTGGCCCCTAGTGCGATCCCACACCAAGCACACGAGCGCACACCTCAGGCGTTGGACAAAGCGGGCATGGATCAAATTTTGGAGGACTTTGTCAAAGCGGCCAAACGCGCCCAAAGCATGGGCATCGATGCCGTTGAACTGCACGCAGCACATGGTTATTTGTTGCACCAATTTCTCTCGCCCATTGCCAACCAAAGAAGCGATGCGTACGGAGGGAGTTTTGACAACCGAGTGCGCTATGTGCTCGAGGTCTTCAAGGCTGTGAGATCGGCCTTCACTGGCCCCTTGGGCATGCGCATTTCCGCTCATGACTGGGTCGAAGGGGGATGGACACCCGAGGAGACCGCGCAATTGAGTGCTCTATTGAAAGCTCTCGGTGCAGACTTTGTTCACATCTCCTCAGGGGGCGTCTCCAGCGCACAAAAAGTCCAAGTTGCACCCAACTACCAGGTGGGCTTTGCCCAACAAGTCAAAGCACATTCTGGACTGAGCACCATCGCAGTGGGCTTGATCACCGAAGCCGAACAAGCCAATGAGATCATTTCATCGGGCCAAGCCGATTTGGTCGCTCTGGCCAGAGCCTTGCTTTATCACCCCAGATGGACTTGGCAGGCTGCGGCCCGCTTGAATGCCCAGGTCAATGCAAGTAAGCCGTACTGGAGGTGCTTGCCCAAAGAGGCGCAACACATTTTTACAAGCGCCATGAATGTTCAGCGCTGATGCTTAATATTTAGGTAACTGTTATTTGTTATCAGATACTTGAACCTTAAAAGCTCAAGCATACTCCCGTGCCCCTACCG
>CAWUNN010000103.1:0-6616 GCA_963923185.1 uncultured Limnohabitans sp.
TCAGATGTGTATAAGAGACAGCTCAAACCCGATGCGGTGTATGTGTTCGTGCCCTCTGGCATCGGCGCGGCTTTGATGAAGCAATTTGCCGAGCGCGGAATGGACAAGTCGGGCATTCGACTGATCGGCACCGGCGACATCACCGATGACGACATCCTCAATGGCATGGGTGATGTGGCACTGGGCGTGGTGACTTCGCACCATTATTCGGCGTCGCACAACTCGGCCTTGAACAAAAAATTTGTCGAAGCCTTTGGCAAAGCCAACCCAGGTCTGCGGCCCAACTTCATGGCCGTGGGGGGCTACGACGGCATGCGCGTGATTGTTGAAGCAGCCAAAGCCACCAAGGCAGCGGGCGGCCAACCTCTGTTGGACGCCATGAAAGGGCAAATTTTTGAAAGCCCACGAGGCCCCATGTTCATCGACGCACAAACCCGAGATGTGGTGCACAACATCTACATTCGCAAAGTCGAAAAGGTCAATGGCCAGTTGTACAACCAAGAATTTGCCACCATCAAAGACGTCAAAGACCCGGGCAAATCCAAGTGAAACACCCCTTGATCTTGGCCCCTGGCCTGATGTGTGACCTCAGCTCGTGGCAACCCGTCTTGCCCTTGCTGGCCGATGTCGCCGATTGCCATGTGGTCGATCACGGCTTGGCCGACAGTTTGCCTGCCATGGCGCAACAGATTTTGCAGTCGGCTCCGCCTCGCTTTGCGCTGGCTGGGCATTCGATGGGCGGACGCGTGGCCTTGGAGGTGATGCGCATCGCCCCTGAGCGGGTGACGCATTTGGGGTTGTTTGACACCGGCCATTTGCCCAAACCCCAAGGCGAGCCTGGCCAAACCGAAGTGGCCAAACGCATGGCCCTGCTGGAGTTGGCTCAAAGCCAGGGCTTGCGAGCCATGGCCCACACCTGGGTGCAAGGCATGGTGGCCCCCCATCGCTTGAGCGATGAGGCCTTGATCAATGACATCTTGGACATGTTCGAGCGCAAAACCGTGGACATCTTTCAGCGCCAGATCCGAGCCCTGATCCACCGACCCGATGCCTCTGTTGTGCTGCCCCGCATCGATTGCCCAACCCTGATTTTGTGTGGCGAATTCGACAGCTGGGCCAATGTGGCCCAACATCAACTGCTGTCCGATGGCATCACGGCTCACCCTGAGGTGGTGTGCATCAAAGACTGCGGCCACATGGCCATGCAAGAGCAGCCGCAGGCGGTGGCCCAAGCCATGCGGCAATGGCTGTCCATGTGAGACGAACCGATCATGCTGACATTGCTCTTTGATGGCGTGGCCTACGGCATGCTGTTGTTCATTTTGGCGGTGGGCCTGTCGGTCACCATGGGCTTGATGAATTTCATCAACCTGGCCCACGGCGCGTTTGCCATGGCAGGGGGCTACCTGACCTTGGCCTTGATGCAAAGGCTGGACGTGCCCTTCTTGTGGTGCTTGCCTCTGTCTTTTGTCGCCACTGCTTTGGTGGGCGCTGTCTTTGAGCGCACCTTGTACCGCCCCATGTACCGCAAGCCCCACCTGGATCAGGTGTTGTTCTCCATTGGCCTGGCTTTCATGGCCGTGGCCACCGTGGATTTTTTCATGGGCTCACAACAGCAAATCATGCAACTGCCCGATTGGTTGCGCGGTCGCACCGAGTGGTTCGATGGCGCATTGGGCATGGGTCACTATCGACTGTTCATCATTGCGGTGTGCTCAGCCTTGACGGTGCTGTTGCAATGGCTGCTGACCCACACCCGCTTTGGCAGCCAATTGCGTGCCAGCGTCGATGACCCGCGCGTAGCCCAGGGGCTGGGCATCCCGGTCAACCGGGTGTTTGCCTTGACCTTTGCTGTCGGCTCGGGTTTGGCGGGCTTGGGCGGCGCGCTGTCGGCCGAAGTGCTGGGCATGGACCCGACCTTTCCGCTGAAATTCATGGTTTACTTTTTGATCGTGGTGGCCGTGGGGGGCACCTCTTCGGTCAGCGGTCCCTTGTTGGCGGCGCTGCTGCTGGGCATTGCCGATGTCATGGGCAAGTACCACCTACCCAAGCTGGGGGCCTTCATTGTCTACGCCTTGATGATTGCCTTGCTGATCTACAAACCCCAAGGTCTGTTTGTGCGCCGGGGCCGCTCATGAGTCAAGCCCCCATGTCCAAACCGCTCGCTTTGCCGCGACGAAGCTTCAAATGGACCGAGAGCGTGGGGTGGCTGTGCGCGTTCGCCCTGCCCTGGTTGATGCCTGGACACGCTTTGATCATCAATGAAATGGCGATTGCTGCATTGTTTGCCATGTCTTTGGATTTGGTATTGGGCTATGCCGGCATCGTCACCTTGGGCCATGCGGCGTTTTTGGGGCTGGGCTCGTACGCTGCAGCGCTGTTTGCCAAATTCATCCACCCCGATCCACTGTTGGGGCTGTTGGTGGGGTCTTGCGCCGGCGCCTTGCTGGGTGCCGCATGTTCAGTGACGATCTTGCGCGGATCAGATTTGACCCGGTTGATGGTCACCTTGGGTGTGACTTTGCTGCTCTTTGAATTGGCCAACAAACTGGACTGGTTGACCGGGGGCTCAGACGGTTTACAGGGCGTGGTGATGGGCCCATTAATGGGTCGGTTTGAATTTGACTTATACGGACAGACCGCCGCCAGTTACTCGTTGAGTGTGCTGTGTGTGTTGTTCATCTGGGCGCGTCGCTGCGTGCATTCGCCTTGGGGGGCCACCCTGATGGCGGTGCGTGATAACCCATTGCGGGCCTCTGCCATTGGGATTTCTGTGCCCTACCAACTGTTCAGTGCTTACACCTTGGCCGCGGCATGGGCCGGTGCAGCCGGCGCCTTGTTGGCACAAACCACTGGGTTTGCCTCTTTGGATGTGTTTGCATTGGAGCGCTCGGCCGACGCCGTGCTGATGCTGGTGATCGGCGGCACGGGCTGGTTGTATGGGGGCTTGGTGGGTGCGGTGGTCTTCAAACTGTTGCATGACATCATCTCGAACATCACACCTCAGTACTGGACCTTTTGGATGGGTCTGTTTTTGGTGGCGTTGATGCTGCTCGGACGTGAGCGGCTGAGCTGGACCCGGTGGAGTCGATGGAGACGCCAGGAGAAGCGATCATGACACCTGTGGTGCTGCAAGCCCAAGGCCTGGTCAAGCGATTTGACGGCATTTTGGCAACCGATCATGTGGATTTGGCGCTGCCACAAGGTGAGCGCCATGCACTGATAGGACCCAATGGTGCTGGCAAAACCACCTTGGTCAATTTGCTCACAGGTGTGCTGCCACCCACCGAGGGGCGCATCGAGTTGCTGGGGCAAGACATCAGCCGACTGAGCGTTCATCAGCGGGTGCGCCGAGGCCTGGTGAGAACCTTTCAGATCAATCAACTGTTTCCCAGCAAGACCCCTTTGCAAACCTTGGCCATGACGGTCTCTCAACAACGCGGACTGGCCCAGCAGTGGTGGACGCGTCTGGGGCAAGACGCCGAGGTCATCAAGCGTTGCGAAGTGCTGCTGGAGCTTTTCAAACTGACGCCCGTCATGCACCAAGACACCCGATCTTTGCCATATGGCAAACGCCGCTTGCTTGAGATGGCCATCGCACTGGCCTGTGAACCCAAAGTGCTGTTGCTTGACGAGCCGATGGCGGGCGTGCCTGCCGCAGAGCGCGCCGAGTTGATGCACACCCTGTCTACCCTGCCGGCCGATGTCACGGTGCTGTTGATTGAACACGACATGGATTTGGTGTTTGAATTTGCCCAACGCATCACGGTGCTGGTCAATGGTGCGGTGCTGGTGCAAGGCACGCCCGCTGAGATCGCACAGCACGCGCAAGTCAAAGCGGTTTACCTGGGCAACCAAGAGGCACACGCATGACTCACTTGTTGCACATTGAACAACTGTCGGCGGGTTATGGCGATGCTGTGGTCTTGAATGACGTCAGCATGAGCCTGCAGCGCGGTCAGACCTTGGCGCTGCTGGGTCGCAACGGGGTGGGCAAAACCACCTTGATGGACACCTTGGCTGGCGCCACCCGCATGCGAAGTGGTCGCATTGAACTCGATGGCATCGAGTTGCACCAACTGCCCTCTCATGCCCGAGCCGGGGCTGGCATCGGCTGGGTGCCGCAAGAGCGCAACATCTTCAAATCGCTGACGGTTCACGAGAACCTGACGGCCGTATGCCGACCAGGGCCCTGGACACCCAAGCGGGCTTATGAGTTGTTTCCCCGCTTGGCCGAGCGCCGAGGCAATCTGGGCACCCAACTCTCAGGTGGCGAACAACAAATGCTGGCCATGGCCAGGGCGCTGGTGCTCAACCCCAAGTTGTTGTTGCTGGACGAACCACTTGAGGGGCTGGCCCCCATCATTGTGGAAGAATTGCTCAAAGCCATCACCCGGGTGACGCGCGAAGAGGGCATGTCGGTGATCATCGTTGAGCAGCACCCACAGGCGATTTTGGCCATCAGTCACCAAGCCGTGGTGTTGGACCATGGCACGGTGGTGCACACCAGCGATGCACAGACCTTGCGACAGCAACCTGAATTGCTGGATCGATTGTTGGGCGTATCGCGTCATTGAGCGGAGTCACACACATGTTCATCAAAAACACCTGGTACGTGGCTTGCAGCCTGAGCGAGCTGCAAGCCCTTGGCGATCGTCCCTTGGGACGCACCATTTGCAATGAAAAAATTGCCTTCTTCAAAGGCCCGAATGGCCAAGTCGCTGCGGTCGAAGATTTTTGCCCGCACCGAGGTGCGCCTTTGTCACTGGGCAAGGTGTGCCAAGGTCACCTGCAATGTGGTTACCATGGCTTGGTGATGGGCACTGACGGCAAAGCGGTCGAGATGCCCATGCAGCGCGTGCGCGGCTTTCCGCCGATCAAGTCGTATGCGGTGATCGAGCGACATGGCTTTGTCTGGGTCTGGCCAGGCGACCAAAGCCGGGTGGATGCCCAGCAAATGCCCGTGTTTGAATTCTTTGATCACCCCGATTGGGCCTATGGTGGAGGGCTGTACCACGTCAAGGCCGATTACCGTCTGATGATCGACAACCTGATGGACTTGACGCACGAGACCTATGTGCATGCCAACAGCATCGGTCAACCCGAGGTCGATGAGACCCCCTGCGAGACCCGCACAGATGGCCAGCAGGTGGTGACACAGCGCTTCATGAGCGACATTCATGCGCCGCCGTTTTGGCAAATGGCCATGCGTGCCAACGGCTTGGATCCTCAGGCCAAGGTCGATCGCTGGCAAATCTGCCGATTCACCCCGCCCAGCCATGTGATGATCGATGTCGGCGTGGCTTTGGCCGGACATGGCGGGTTTGATGCGCCCGCCCAGGTCAAAGCCTACAGCGTGGTGGTGGACTTCATCACACCCGAGACCGAAACCTCGCACTGGTACCACTGGGGCATGGCGCGCAACTTCAAAGCCCAAGACACCTCTTTGACCGAGCAAATACGCGATGGCCAGGGCCGCATCTTTGGCGAAGACATGGAGATGCTTGAACGCCAGCAAAGCAATCTGACCCAATGGCCCGATCGCAAACTGCTGATGCTCAACATCGATGCGGGTGGGGTGCAATCGCGCCGGTTGATCGATCGAATGTTGGCCCAAGAACAAGAGGTGAGTGCATGAGTGAACCCGTCGATGAAGTCCAAGGTGGCGCCTTTGAAGTGGTGCTGGCCCAACGCCAACAAAGCGTGTCCGTACAGCCTGGCCAAAGTATTTTGCAAGCCCTGCAAGAGGCGGGCGTTGAGGTTCCGTTTTCTTGTGGTGAGGGCATCTGCGGCACTTGCATGACCGCCGTCCAAGAAGGTGTGCCCGAGCATTGGGACATGTACTTGACGCCCGAAGAGCAAGACCAAAACGACTGCATCATGATTTGCATCTCGCGCAGCAAAACCAAAAAATTGGTATTGGACCTCTGAGCGCGCCGACCGGTCACTGTGCTGATTCGGCATGGGGGGCCACTTGGGCCCATTTCAGCACCAGGGGCAACCACACCGTCCAAACCAAGGCATACACCGCCCAGGCCCAAGGCTGACCCCACTGTGCCGCCCCCAGCGCAACCCCGGCCCCATAGGACATGGGCCCAGCCAGGGCCCCCGCCAAGGCTTGAGCCCCACTTGACCAGCGGCTTAAAAACGCCATCGACTCGTTCAAGGTGAGGGCAAACATCAGCCAAATGGCCCACAGCCAATACGGCGCCAACGCTCCCAAAGCCCAACCTTCAAATTGAATCCAACCCAAGGCTTGCAAGGCCGAGTCGATCGCCACACCCCCACCGGCCACTCGCCAGATCAGGCCCAGCAAATGGCCAGTCTCTGCCGAAAGGCGCCACTGCAGAGCGCACAACACCCCAGCGGCCAGCAACGCCCAGGCCTGAAAGTCATGCCGCACGCTGCACACACACAGCCACCAGCCCAACTGAAAGCCCAAGGCGTTGCCCAGGCGCCTGATCAACGCGGAATCAACAGGCTTCATGATGAAAAGACAAGCATGTCCAAGTTGCAAATGAAAACGGGCCAGATCGAAAAGATCTGACCCGTTGAAAAAGGTGGCGCGGCTGGCAGGATTCGAACCCACGACCCCTTGGTTCGTAGCCAAGTACTC
>CAWUNN010000104.1:0-6607 GCA_963923185.1 uncultured Limnohabitans sp.
GGCTGTGCGCTTCATGCGGGCGTCGATGTGCTTTTCAACGATGCAATTGAAGGCTGCGGCCGCACCGGCCACCAGCCAAATGCCCAAACAAGCGATGGCCGCCAATTGCACGTCGGCCCAACGAGGCGCACCGGGCACGGCCAACACCATGCCGATCAGGGCGCAAAAAACAATCAATTGGATGACCCTGGGCTTGGTCAGCACATTGAACTGGCGCCAACGCGAGGGCAAAGGATGGGCCTGATTCATGAGGTGATGTTCGATAAGGGTTGAAGACGTGTGCGATGCCATGCCAGCACCAGCACCACCAGCATGGCAGCGGCACCGCCTGTGTGCAAGAGCGCTGCCGGCAGAGGCCAGCCCAGCACGACGTTGCTCAGGCCGCTTAGGAACTGCATCAACACCAACAAGGCCAAGGCCTTGGCATGGCCACGCAATTGTCGCTGGTGAAGCCACCAGGCCATCGCCAGCAAACAAGCGATGACCCCATAGGCCGCCAATCGATGGACATAGTGGATGGCAGTCAGTGCCGAAAACGAAAGCAATTCGCCCCATGCGGTGTAACCCAAGGGCCTCCAGATCTGAAAACCCTGAGCGAAAGACATGTCAGGCCAAAAACTGCCCTGACACGCTGGAAAGCTGTCACAGACCAGCACCGCGTAGTTGGTGCTGACCCAGCCCCCCAAGGCAATTTGCAGCAGCAACACCAACATGCCCGCCAGCAGCACAGCATGCCCAGATGAACGAACCGCTGGGGCCGAGGCTTGTACCTGGGCCGCCTGATGGGCCAACAAGGCCAGCAGCGTCATGCCTCCCAAAAGATGCAAAGTGACGATGGCCGGGAACAATTTCATGGTCACCGTCAAAGCCCCAAATGCCCCCTGCAAGCCGACCCAGAACAAGGTGAGAGTTGGCCAAAAAACAGACACTTGTCGATCGCCACGCCAACGCATGCGCCAAGCCCAAGCACACATGAACAGGATCAAGCCCCCCACGCCCGTGGCCAAGTAGCGGTGCACCATCTCGATCCAGGCCTTGCCATGGGTGACTGGCCCAGTGGGCATCAGCTCTTGTGCGGCCTGGATGTGAACGCTGGCCCCGACGGGCGTGGCCTGGCCATAACAGCCTGGCCAATCGGGGCAGCCCAAACCCGAATCGGTCAATCGAGTGAACGCACCAAACACCAGCAAATCAAAGGTCAAAAACAAGGTCACCCACTTCAAACGTGTCAGCATGGCGCTGGACCCTTGGCCTTTGAAGCGCCAAGCCACCCATGCCAGCGGCATGGCAGCGATCATGGCGCCCAGCACCAAGATTTGCACCGTGGGGCCCAAGTGATCAAGCGGCGTGTCGGTGCTCATCAACGTCCCGCCTGATCCCAGCCTGCTGCAGCGCGCAACAAACGTTCAAGGTCGCGCTTGATGCGGGGCGCATGCTCGCGATCGATGGGCGTGGGAAAACGCATCATCCATTCACCCATGGGGTCGACCAGGTAGAAATGGTCAGCCAAGTCTTGCCCTTGCGCTGGCTGCAACCAGGCTTGGATATCGGCTCGGGCCATGCGCAGCACGACGGCTTCTTTCAGGCCAGGTTGGATCTGGGCAGGCACAGGCGTGTCGTCGCTGATCAACCAGACCCAGTCGAGTCGATCGCGCTCGCGGCCCAAACTGGTCAAAATCTGGCGCTGCAAGTACAGGTGCTCTTGGCAAGTGGCATCGCAACCGCCTGAGGCCACACTGATCAACAGCCACTGGTTTTTCAAAGATGACAACTCGACCTTTTGTTGATTCAGATCGGTCACTTGCAAGGCCGGCATGGCACGGGTGGGCTGTATCAAATCGCCGTAACTTTTTTGGATTTGGGGTCGGATCACGTAGTAGGTGAAGTACGAGGCGATCACGGGTGCGGCACACACCAAGAGCACCATCAGCATCAACCAGCGACCCTTTTGTGTGCGTTGTCCATCGGCTGCTGCCACCTCAGTGGGTGAGGGCAAGTCGTAGACCGTCAACCCCAAAGGCTGATCAGGGGTGGATGACGGATGTTCAGTTTGAGCCATGGCGCAAGGGTTGAATGATGAGAAACCAAAGGGCCATCAAAAATACAGCGACGCACAAGGCAAACCATTGAAATGCATAGCCCTGATTGGTGCCTGCCGTGCTGGCTGGCATGGCCCACTCGCGCCTCATTTCGGCATCAGATGGGTCGGTTTGCAACACCACCGCCAAGATCGAATAGCCCCATTGATCTCGCAACTGCGAGATATCGATATTGTGCCGAATTTGCGAAGCCCCTGACTCAGGTGTTGCTTCAGATCCCTGAAGATCAAGCCATTTCGAAGGCGGTGGAATCAGACGTCCTTGAATGCGGGTCAACTCTTTGGGCTCAGACAGCTTGGGCACCGCCGAGACGTCTTGGGTGTCTCGCGGCACCCAACCGCGCTGCACCAACACCGCAGATTTGTCGTCCAACAGCAACGGGGTCATGACCCAAAACCCAGCACGCCCTTGGTCTGTGCGATTGTCCAAGAACAAAGTGTGCGCATGCATCCAATAACCTTGCAATGACACCCTGCGGTGAATCTCACCCCATAATGCGGGTGTGACTTCCAAGTCCTGTTCGGTCAGCGCCGGCGAGCTGAGTTGTTCTTCGATGGCATGTTGGAGATCTAACTTTTGCTGAGCACGATTCAACTGCCACCGCCCCAAAGAGGCCGTGGCGCCCATCAGCAGCAGGGCCAATATCGCCCATGCCAACCACCGGGGACTGCCGATTTTGATGCGCATAAAATCCATTGCACTTTCAAGGTATTGATGTTGATGAAATTTCTCGTCTCTTTTGCTTTCGTGGCCATCTTGGCCAGCTTGGGCTCGGCCTTGTTTTTCATGATGCGCGACGGACGCAACGGGCAAGCCAAAACGAGTCGCATGGCCAAAGCATTGGCGTTTCGGGTGGGCTTTTCGATTGTGCTCTTTTTGTGCGTGTTGCTGGCTTGGAAATTGGGCTACATCCACCCCACCGGCATCCCATTGCAGTCATAAAAAAGCCAACCCTCGGGTTGGCTTTGAATGGCCTCTGGGGTCTGCATCACATCCAATAGACCAGGATGTACAAACCCAACCAGACCACGTCCACAAAGTGCCAATACCAGGCGGCACCTTCAAAGCCAAAGTGACGATCGGCACTGAAATGGCCTTTTTGCAATCGCAGGGTGATGACCAGCAACATCAACATGCCCAAAAAGACGTGGAAACCGTGAAAACCGGTCAGCATGAAAAAGGTCGAACCGTAGGCACCTGAGGTGAGTTTGAGGTTGAGTTCATGGTAGGCATGGAAGTATTCATAGCCCTGCACAAACAAGAAGACCAAGCCCAACAGCACCGTCAACCACATGAAGGCAATGGTTTTGGCACGCTGGTTTTCACGCAAAGCGTGGTGGGCCACGGTCAAAGTCACACCCGAGGACAACAACAATGCCGTGTTGATGGTGGGCAACCAAAAGGGTGTCATGGTCTGGAACGGCTCGATGGTGCCAGCAGGTGAGGCGGTGGCACCGGCCACAGCACTGGGCCAAGCGGCTTTGAAGTCAGGCCACAAAAGGGCGTTGTTCAAGTTGCCCAGTTCAGGAACCGAATGGGTTCGCATCCACCACAGAGCCGAGAAGAAAGCACCAAAAAACATGACTTCTGAAAAAATGAACCAGCTCATGCTCCATCGGAAAGACAAGTCGACCTTGTGGCCGTACATGCCACCCTCGCTCTCAGAGATGGCTTCACCAAACCAGTTGTAGAGCACCCACAGCCAGAATGCCAAACCAAAGAGCAAGGAATATTTGCCCCAATCGGCGCCGTTGACCCACTGGCTGGCACCCAAGATGACAAAAAACAGACCCAAGGCCGCCATGGCCGGGTGCCGCGACTCGTGCGGGACGAAGTAATAAGGCGTTGCGCCGCTGTGCGAGTTGCTCATTTGCTCTCCTTCAAAATTTTCCAACGACCCAATTGACGATGACCATCAATCCGATCACAAACAAAAGACCCGAGACCACGCCGACCACCAAAATGTGCAATGGCGTGATGCGGTCAATGTCTTCCTGAAATTCGCTGCTTTTGCGAATTCCCAGGAAAGACCAAGACACTGCGACGAAGGTTCGCCACAAAGAGCCCTTCTTGATGCTGGCGGGGACGGGATGGCCAGATTGGCTCATGCGCCCTCGCCTGATGTGCGCCCCATCTGCGCGGTCGGCGCAGCGGGGGTTTTGCCGCCCACCTCAAAAAAGGTGTAGGACAAAGTGATGGTGGTGACGTCTTTGGACAATTTGGGGTCGATCACAAAGACGACGGGCCACTCTTTTTTCTCGCCTGCTGCCAGCGTGTACTGATTGAAACAAAAACACTCCAGCTTGTTGAAGTGCTGGGCCGCCTGGCGCGGTGCATAACTGGGAATGGCCTGGGCGGACATGGTGTGGTCTTGCACGTTTTTGAATTCGTACATGACACTGACCACTTCGCCTGGATGTACTTGCACAGAACGCTGAGCTGGTTTGAACTCCCAGGGACCGCGCGCATTGGCATCCAGTTCGACCGTGATGGTGCGAGAGGCGTCGATCTGCGTGTTGGCTGGCATCTTGGCTTTGGCCGACCCACTGCCAGGCAGTTCTCGCTCGCCCAAAGCCAAAATGTTGATGCCTGTGACTTCACAGATGGTTCTGTACATGGGCACCAAAGCATAGCCAAAGGCAAACATGCCAGCGGCCACGATCAGCAGCTTTTTGAGCATGTGCGAATTGGCGCGCAATGACATGGTTCAATGTCCCAAGTAGGTCATTTTGACCATGAAACCGATGAAAAAGACAACCGCCACAGAGGCCAGGATCAGCCCCAGCCTGAAGTTGTTTTTCTTTTGCTCTGGCGTCACGTCAGTCACCTGTCTCAACCGATCACACGGGTGGCCGTGGCATCCAGCTTAGGTGGGTTTTCAAAGGTGTGGAAAGGCGCAGGAGAGGGCACTTCCCACTCGAGACCTTCGGCCGCTTCCCAAGGCTTTTGAGCGGCTTTTTCGCCATGACCACGCATGGTGGGCAACACCACAAAGAAGAAGAAGTAGACCTGGGTCAAACCAAACACAAAAGCACCCACCGAAGCCAGCGCATTGAAGTCAGCCAACTGCATCGGGTAATCGGCGTAGCGACGGGGCATGCCAGCCAAACCCAAGAAGTGCATGGGGAAGAAGGTGACGTTGAAAGAGATCAAGGTCATCCAGAAATGGATTTGACCGCGGGTCTCGTTGTACATGACACCCGACCACTTCGGGATCCAGTAATAAAAACCAGCGAACATGGCAAACAAAGAACCCGCCACCAACACATAGTGGAAGTGAGCCACCACGTAGTATGTGTCTTGAATTTGCATGTCGATGGGCGCCATCGCGCAAATCAAGCCCGTGAAACCACCCATGGTGAACACGAAAATGAAGCCCACCGCAAACAGCATCGGGGTCTCGAACGTCATCGAACCCTTCCACATGGTGGCGATCCAATTGAAGACTTTCACGCCAGTGGGCACCGAGATCAGCATGGTGGCGTACATGAAGAACAGTTGGCCAGTGACCGGCATGCCAGTCGCGTACATGTGGTGAGCCCACACGATGAAAGACAAAATGGCAATCGAGGCCGTGGCGTACACCATCGAAGCGTAGCCAAACAGTTTTTTGCGGGCAAAGGCCGGCACGATGTGGCTGATGATGCCGAAGGCCGGCAAAATCATGATGTACACCTCGGGGTGACCAAAGAACCAGAAGATGTGCTGATACATGACCGGATCACCACCACCAGCGGGATTGAAGAAGGTGGTGCCAAAGTGACGATCGGTCAGGGTCATGGTGATGGCGCCGGCCAACACGGGCATGACCGCGATCAGCAAATAAGCGGTGATCAACCAAGTCCACACGAACATGGGCATCTTCATCAGTGTCATGCCAGGGGCACGCATGTTCAAAATGGTCACGATGATGTTGATCGATCCCATGATGGAAGAAGCACCCAAGATGTGCATGGCAAAAATACCAGCGTCCATGGAGGGGCCCATTTGCAAGGTCAGTGGGGCGTACAAGGTCCAGCCCGCAGCAGGTGCGCCACCCGGCATGAAGAATGAGCCCGCCAGCATCACGGCAGCCGGAATCATCAGCCAGAAACTGAAGTTGTTCATGCGCGCAAAGGCCATGTCAGAGGCGCCGATTTGCAAAGGGATCATCCAGTTGGCGAAACCCACAAAGGCCGGCATGATGGCACCAAACACCATGATCAGGCCATGCATGGTGGTGAGCTGATTGAACAACTCGGGGTTGACCAACTGCAAACCGGGCTTGAACAATTCGGCACGGATCAGCAAGGCCAGCACGCCGCCGATGGCCAACATGGCCAAGGCAAACAACAGGTACAAGGTGCCGATGTCTTTGTGGTTGGTGGCAAACACCCAGCGGCGCCAGCCGTGGGGGGCACCGTGGTGGTCGTCATGTCCGTGATCGCCAGCGACGTGGCCATGCGGGTGAAGAACTGCGCTCATGGGGATGGTCCTTTAGTATCTCGGAATTAACGGGAAGCCTTGAT
>CAWUNN010000105.1:0-6500 GCA_963923185.1 uncultured Limnohabitans sp.
GTACACCAAGAGCACCGACATTTTGGAAGTCTGGTTCGACTCGGGCTCGACGTTTTGGCATGTGCTGCGCGGCAGCCATGAGGGCCTGAGCCAACAGGCCTATGGCCGCAAGCCCTACCATGAGCAAGGCCCCGAGGCCGATTTGTACCTGGAGGGCCATGACCAGCACCGCGGCTGGTTCCACTCTTCGCTGTTGCTGGGCTGCGCCCTGTTTGGCCGAGCCCCCTACCAAGGTTTGCTGACCCACGGTTTTGCCACCGATGGCCAGGGCCGCAAAATGTCCAAAAGCCTGGGCAACACCGTGGTGCCGCAAGAAGTCATTGACAAAATGGGCGCCGAGATCGTGCGCCTGTGGGTGGCCGCGACCGATTACTCGGGCGATCTCAACATCGACGACAAGATCTTGGCCCGTGTGGTCGATGCGTATCGACGCATCCGCAACACCTTGCGCTTTTTGTTGGCCAACACCAGCGACTTTGACCCCAAGCTTGATGCGGTGCCAGCAGATCGCATGCTAGAGATCGATCGCTATGCATTGGCGCGCGCGGCCCAGTTGCAAGCCGAGATCCTGGGCCCATTCAACACAGCCAAAGGGGTGTTTGAAGGTGGACACTTTGGGGTCTATGAATTTCACCCTGTGGTCTCTAAGTTGCAGGTGTATTGCTCCGAGGACCTGGGTGCGTTTTATTTGGACATCTTGAAAGACCGCTTGTACACCAGCGCAGCGGGCTCGCACGCCCGACGCAGTGCCCAGACGGCCTTGTGGCAAATCACCCAAGCCATGTTGCGCTGGATGGCCCCGTTTCTGAGCTTCACCGCAGAAGAAGCCTGGCAGGTGTTGGGCTTGGGCGAAACGGTGTTCACCGAGACCTACCTGCACTTGCCCGATGCAGACCCCGAGTTGCTGGCCAAGTGGTCGCGCATTCGCGCCGTGCGCGAAGTGGCCAACAAAGAGATCGAAGCCCTGCGTGCGGCCGGTCAAGTGGGGGCGTCGTTGCAAGCTGAAATCGAAGTGCAGGTCACCCCAGACGATCATGCGGCCTTGGCCAGCTTGGGCGACGATCTGAAGTTTGTTTTCATCACATCAAAGGTGAGCTTGAAGTCAGGTCCCACCACAGAGGTGACCCCACGCCCCAGCAGCGCCACCAAATGCGAACGCTGCTGGCACTACACCGACGAGGTGGGTCAGCATGGCCATGCCGGTCTGTGTGGGCGCTGTGTCTCGAACTTGCATGGCAGCGGTGAAACCCGTCTCTTTGCCTGATCATGGCCAAAACCGAATCGTTGAGCAAAGTTTGGCTGGGTCTGTCGTCTTTGGTGCTGGTCTTGGATCAGCTGACCAAATGGGTGGTGGTTGCCCGCTTTGAGCAGGGCCAAGGACAGGCCTTGACCTCGTTTTTCAACTTGGTTCGGGTTCACAATCCAGGGGCTGCGTTTTCTTTTTTGGCCGACGCCGGGGGCTGGCAACGCTGGTTCTTCACGGCTTTGGGCGTGCTGGCCGCGGTGTTCATTTTGTGGATGCTACTGCGCCACAGCACCCAAAAACTGTTTGCCTTGGCCCTGAGCATGTTGCTGGGTGGCGCCGTGGGCAATGTGATCGATCGCTTGGTGCATGGCCATGTGATCGACTTCTTGGATGTTCACGGTCCATGGTTGGCCCCCTTGTTCTCTGGCGGGCATTTTCCGGCCTTCAATTTGGCCGACAGCGCCATCACCTTGGGCGCCTGCTGTTTGCTGCTGGACGAGTTGCTGCGGGTGCGTCGCGCCCGCTGAGGCAGACCCAAGGCCCAAGAGACCGGGCCTGAGACGCCTCAGGCCCGAGGTCCATCACAGTGTGATGATGGTGCAGCCCGTGGTTTTGCGCGATTCCAGATCCATGTGCGCCTGTTGTACTTTCTCCAGCGGATAGGTCTGATCGATCTGAATATTGACCAACCCGCGTCCCACCACATCGAACAAGTCGTCGGCCATCGATTGGCAGGTTTTGCGGTTGCTCATGTGGGTGAACAGGGTTTGGCGGGTCACGTAAATCGAGCCTTTGGCGGCCAAGATGCCTGGCGAGAAATCGGGCACAGGGCCAGAGGCATTGCCAAACGAAGCCATCAGACCAAAGGGGCGCAAGCAGTCCAGCGATTTGGCCCAAGTGTCTTTGCCCACCGAGTCGTAGACCACCTTGACGCCTTGGCCCCCGGTGATTTCTTTGACCTTGACCAAAAAATCTTCTTTGTTGTAGTTGATGGTGAAGGCGGCACCGTTGGCCTTGGCCAAGGCACACTTCTCGTCACTGCCCGCCGTGCCGATCAGCTGATAGCCCAAGGCCTTGGCCCATTGACAAGCGATCAGGCCCACGCCACCTGCAGCGGCGTGAAAGAGGATGTGGTCCCCCTTTTCCAGACCTTCTTGGGGCAAAGTGCGCTTGAGCAGGTATTGGGCCGTCAAACCCTTGAGCATCATGGCCGCACCAGTCTCAAACGAGATGTTGTCGGGCAATTTGCAGACGGTGTCGGCGGGCATCACGCGCACATCGCAATAGGCCCCAGAGGGCCGACTGGCGTAAGCCGCACGGTCACCGACCTTGAGATGGGTGACGCCAGGGCCGACGGCCTCGACCACACCCGATGCTTCGTTGCCCATGTAGGCGGGCATGGGCATGGGGTACAGGCCCATGCGCTGGTACACGTCAATGAAGTTCAGGCCCAATGCCTTGTGTCGGATGCGAATTTCACCAGGCCCGGGTTCACCGACCGTGACCTCGACAATTTTCATTTCTTCGGGACCGCCGTGGCGGTCGATGCGAACAGCGCGTGACATGGTTGACTCCTGTGGAATGAGTCCGCTATGGTGCCACAAGCCCATGCCCCATGTGGACGCTGGTGATTTGAAATCCCCCTCTGTCAGACCCCCGGGTTGTCGCCCGTTTGACTCAAACGGACTCGAGCACCAGGGGCTGCACGCCCATCTCAGTGTACCGGCCGTTGCCCATGCGTTGGGACAGCGTGGCAGCGACGCCTTGTAAACTTTGCAAAATCTCGACCGGTGGCGGGTCGGGCAGATGTTGGATCGATCCGATCAGACTGATGATGCCCACCAGTTCATCGGCCCCTCTGAGCACGGGGACCGACAGCACATTGATGCCCCACAAAGTTTCATTAGGGGCCGAAGCCCAGGCTTGCTGGCGCACCTGTTGGCACAGGGCAGTGATTTCTTTTTGTGCAGCCACAGGGGTGGCGCCATTTTTTTGCAAGATGTCGGCGAATTGCGAAGGCGACGCGTAAGCCAACGCCACTTTGCCTTGAGCCGACTTCAAAGGCATGGGCTTGTTGCCCGGTTTGACGCTGATGCTGACAAAGCCTTCATTGGCCACCGAATCAACGACCAAAGGCTCGCCATTGACAGAGACCGCCAACAGGGCCCCCAATCCCGTCTTTTGGCTGAGGTGGCGCAAATAGGGGCCCGCGATTTGACGGATGTTGGACTCCATGCTGGCCCGCTCGCCCAGCTGAAACAACTTCCAACCCAAAGAGTACTTGTCACTCAGCTCATTTTGAGTGACAAATCCGTGGTGTTTCAAAGAAAACAAGTTGCGATGAATGCGCGATTTGCCTTGCGAGAGCATTTGGGCCAAATCGGTCACCCCCAAAGGCACCGAGGACGCGGCCAAGGCGTCCAAGATTTGAGTGATCAACTCGACCGAGTCCAACACGCCTTCGGATGCGTGGGCAGACTCGGCCACCCCGGTCTTTTTTAGCACTTCAATCCCACCAAATCGGCCGCATTGGTCGATGTCATTTTGCGCACATCGGCTTCGCTGTAGCCCAAGTCCAGGCAGGTCTCGATGACGTTTTGGAAACCTTCTACCAAGCCAGGGTTGCCCACTTGGCCCAAGTCAGAGCCCAAAATGGTTCGATCGACCGTGCCGGCTTCGATCATGTCTTTCAGGTCTTGGGGTTCATAGAACTTGAACTTAGAGCCGGGGATGAACATGCACATCGAATGCTCGACATAGACATCCATTTCGATCAAGCGACGGATGTCTTGCAAGGTGGCATCGACCACGTAGGTTGGGTGGTTGCACAACAAGCGTTTGACGCCGCGTTTTTTGGCCTCTTCAAACAGCGGCCAGATTTCATCGATGTGCAAGTGCCCAGAGGACAACACCACATCGCTCTCAGCGATCAGATCCAAAATCGGCAACACCTCGGGCAACAAATGACCTTTGCCGTCGGTCACGGTCAAGGGGGTGGGCTCGATCATGACCTTTTTGGTCTGTGGGAATTTGTCTTTGAAGTGCTCGTCTTTTTTGTGGTGATCGAGGTGGTTCTTGGACGAGAAGGTGGGCATCCAAATCACCTTGGCGCCCAATTTGATGCCGTGCTCCACAGCGTACAAATTCAAGCCGCCGGTGGTGTTGTTCAGGGGCACCCCCGACAACAAGGTCACCTTGAGGTGTGAAAAGTGTTTGTTCAACAACTCGGTGACGGGGGTGGCCGAGTAGTAGTGGTCTTTGATCAACACGGCCTTGACGCCCGCCGCCGAGGCCTCTTGCATGGCGTCATAGTGGTCAAAGTACCTGGGCATGACCGAGGGACCGCTGTGGCAGTGCAAATCGATCGCACCTTGCACCAGGCGTTTGGACAATTCGGGGTCGCTCTGGCGCCATGAGGCGTTGAGGTTGGACATGGTGGGCCTCTCTTTGTTCAGCAAAATTCGTCTTTTTGATATTCGACCAAGTGTTTGTAGTCGTCCCGAATCGGCGAAAAGATGTCCAGATTCAAGGCGACTTCGTCACCCACAGGCTCGACGTAATGCAGGGTGTGCGCGGGCACCCTGACCATGCAGCCCGGGGTCATGTGATGCACCACGTCGCCGACGTGGTAATCCATTCGGCCTGACACGCAGATCGCGACCTGCTCAAAATCGTGCTGGTGTGGTCGCACCTCGATTTTGGGTTGGATCCAATTCATCACCATGATGAAATTCTCGCCACGAAAACCGCAGCGCTCGATGCCTTGGCGCACCACTTCGCGCGGCAAGGTGTTCCAGTCAAACATCTGTGTCATGAGGTTCCCTCTTCTTCAAGCCTTGAAAACATCTGGCGCAAGCGCGCTCTTGATGTGAGTGTCCAGTTCAGTCCAGTTTGATCCCCAGTTGCTTGATGCGCTGACCGGCGCTGACCTTGTCTTGCTTCAAGAAGGCCTCAAACTGTTTGGTCGTGTCGGCGATCACCTCGTACCCGTAGGGATCGACAAATTTTTCGACAAATTTTTTGTCGTTCAACACCTTGGCCGCGTCCATCTGGAATTTCTCCACCACCGCAGCGGGCGTGCCAGCGGGCGTTGCAAACCCCAGGTACAGGTTAGAGACCACGTTGGGATAGCCTTGTTCGGCATAGGTGGGCACATCAGGCAGTGCCTTGGCCCGTTGCTTGCCCGCAATGGCCAGCACCCGCACTTTGCCGCTGGGCATTTGCGCGATGGCCGCGCTGGCACCCGCGATCAAGGCATCGATGTTGCCCCCGAGCAAATCTTGCATGGCAGGCGCAATGCCTTTGTAGGGCACATGGTTCATGTTGAAACCCGCCTCTTGTTTGAGGCTCTCCATCGCCAAATGGGTGGTGCCACCGGCACCGGCCGAACCGTAGTGGTGTTGGGCGCCCTCTTTTTTCATCAAGGCCACAAACTCTTTCAACGACTTGACATTCAAACTGGATCTGACGATCAAGACCATGTTGAACTCAACCGCACGCAAAATGGGGGTGATGTCCTTGTCGCTGTTGTAAGGCACCTTGGAGTACAAAAACGCATTTTGAGTGAACAGCGCATCGCTGCCCAACATCAGCGTGTAGCCATCGGCAGGGGCTTGCACCAAGGCCGTGCCGGCAATGATCTCGTTGGCGCCTCCTCGGTTGTCAATGACCATGTTTTGGCCCCACAGCTTGCTGATCTCTTCAGAAAACCCGCGCGCGAAATTGTCCACGGGCGCGCCCGCTGGATACGGCACCAACAGTTTGACGGGTTTGACTGGGTAATGGTCCGCATGGGCCGACAGGGCCAAGAACCCCGGCAGCAAAGCCAGCGCCAAGGCGCGCAGGCAAGAGGTGAGTGACATGATGTCTCCTTGAGAGTTGTTCCTATGAATGGAACATATTCTCTCTCAAGGGAACAAAAAATGTCAACCCGCCCGAGCCAGGATCTGAAATGATCACTAAAGTGTGATCAATATGTGCCTGGATAGGCGCCCCCATCGGTCAGGATGTTCTGACCGGTGATGTAACTGGCATGGGCACTGCACAAGAAAGCGCAGGTTTTGCCAAATTCTTCGGGGTGGCCAAAGCGCTGCGCTGGAATGGTCTTTTTGCGGGCATCAGCGACTTCTTCGATCGACTTGCCGGTTTTTTCAGCAGCCCCCTTCAAGGTGGTGCGAATTCGATCGGTGTCGTAGGCGCCAGGCAAGAGGTTGTTGATGGTCACGTTGCGCGAGGCCAGACGGGCTTGGCGGGC